>NZ_JBMXVQ010000074.1:0-2679 GCF_053999135.1 Caminibacter sp. | reverse complement strand
TTATTTCATCGCTCTCAAGTAGTTCAAAAATAGGAAGCCCCATGTTAAAACTGTTTCTGTAAAAAATTCTTGCAAAACTTTTTGCTATAACCGCCGCAACTCCCGCCGCTTTAAGGGCTATTGGAGCGTGTTCTCGGCTGCTGCCGCTTCCGAAATTATATCCGGCTACAATAATATCGCCGGGTCTGACTTTTTTGGGAAATTCAGGGTCCGCATCTTCCATTACATGTTTTGCAAGCTCATGAGGGTCTGATGTATTTAAATATCTCGCCGGGATAATAAGGTCAGTATCGATATTGTCTCCAAACTTCCAAACTCTTCCTGTAATAACGTTCATATAAAGCCTTCTATGATTTTTTTTAAGAAATTTTACCAAAAATTGTTTTATATTTTAAATTTGAGTTATAATAACACAAAAGGAGTAAAAAATGAAAATTTCTTCATGTATTATTAAGTCGTTTAGAAATCTTTTCTCACAAGAAGTTTTAAAAGTGATAGTTATAACCGCTTTGCCGGTTTTTTTATTTTATTTAGGGGTATTGATTGTTTTTTGGAATCCCATTATAAATATAAGCGGAGAGCTTATTTCATGGATACCTTTTAGTATTCTTAAATTAAACGGGGCTTTTTTTATTCTTTTTTTTCTCTGGTTTTTGAGCGTTGTGGTAAGCTTTGCTTTTGCTACTGCCGTGTTTGGTCCTATTTTTTTAAATAATTTAAAAAGTAAATACTACTATCTTTATTTAATTGCATCTATTTTGTTTTTTTCTTTATTATACGCGGTTTTGTTTATCAGTAATTGGGATTTTATAAATAATGAAGTCAAAAAACTATTGGTTCTTTTACCTTTTGATACGGTTTCAAAAGGGGTTGTCGCTATTGTTTCCATTTATATTTTTTATAATCTTTTTATCTTAACACTATTTGCGATTATCTTTGTTTTTGCCAAACCTTTTTTAGAAGCTATAAAAGAACTTGAATATGGTGATGTTAATATAGATGTAAAAGAAGCTGTTGGTTTTAAAAAGGTCCTTTTTAAGGATATTTTGATATTTTTGGGTCTTTTTATTTTTCTGTTTCCGTTATTTTTTATACCTGTGGTTAATATAGGGTATCAACTCTTTTTATGGACCAAACTTTATCATGATTCTTTTTTATATTTTGTGTGTAATGAATATTGTTCAAAAAAAGAATTTGAAGAGATAAAAAAACATAAATTAAAAACGGTTTTGATAGCTTTAATCGCTGCTAGTTTCAATTTTTTGCCTATTGTTAATTTCTTTGCGCCGTTTTTTGCCGTTATTATGTTTTTTCACTGTGTTATGGAATTAAAAAAAAGCTAAATTAGTTATCTTTTTAAATTATTAACCGTTTGCAGCATTTCATCACTTGTCATAATTGCTTTACTTGAAGCGTCGTAGGCTCTTTGTCCGGTAATAAGGTCTGTCATTTCCTCTACGAGCTGGACGTTGCTCATTTCGACAAATCCCTGTCTTATTTCCCCAAGCCCGTCGATTCCCGGATTGCTGACAATCGGGTCTCCCGAAGAGGAAGTATTTATATAAAGGTTGCTTCCAAGAGAATGAAGACCGGCCGGGTTTATAAATTTGGCAAGCTGGATTTGACCTATCTGTTGCATTTGAGTTTGTCCGGCTTCTAAAATACTGACCGTGCCATCCGTACCTATAGATACCTGTACCGTTGTAGGTGGCAGGGTAATTTCCGGTATAAGTTTATATCCGTCGCTTGTAACCACGTTTCCGTTTGAATCCAGTTTAAATGCCCCGTCTCTTGTATATGCTATTCGTCCGTCAGGAAGCTGTACCTGAAAAAAACCGTCTCCCTGAATGGCAAGGTCTAAATTGTTTCTTGTTTCTTTAAAATTTCCCTGTGTAAAAATTTTTGATATTGCAGTAGGTCTAACTCCAAGTCCGACACTTATTCCCGTAGGCGATTGGGTTGTTGTTGAAGTTGCCGTACCGGCATATTCCATAGTCTGGTAAAAAAGGTCTGCAAATTCGGCTCTTTGTTTTTTGTAGCCTATGGTATTTACGTTTGCTATATTATTTGATACTACGTCTATTTGCATTTGCTGAGCCATCATCCCTGTGGCTGCCGTATAAAGACTTCTAATCATTTTAAAATCCTTTTAAAAAATCTCTCTATTTTTTCTTTAAGCAAATTTTATTCCTAAATTAAGCCCTTACGTTGGCTAGTTTGTCTATAGCGTCTTTGTTGAGGTCGTCCATAAATGTATTCATAACTTTTTGATATTGTTCGACCAGCCTGTTTGTTTCTATAAGTTCGGTCATCTCTTTTACGGGATTTACGTTTGATTTTTCCAAAAAGCCCTGAAGAGTGGTGTTTTTAGTATTTATTTTTTCACTTCCAGGGATAAAATCCCACATTTTATTACCTACTTTTTTTAAAGTGTTCAAGTCATCTATGCTGACTATTTTTATAGTTGCTATTTTTGTTCCGTCGGTATATATATTTGCGTTTTTATCAATGGTGATGTTTTTTACGCTAGGAGGTATTTTTATAGAGTTATTGTTTGTATCAAGCAGTCTGTATCCTTCTTTTGTTACTATATACGCTTCAGAGTCGAGATTAAAATTTCCGGCCCTTGTTATTTTTTCACCCGTTGGAGTTTGTATGGTAAAAAAACTGTTTTTTTGA
>NZ_JBMXVQ010000073.1:0-3739 GCF_053999135.1 Caminibacter sp. | reverse complement strand
TTTTAGAGACAGAAGAATCGAACTTTATAAAGATTTAAGGAAAAGACATTGCGTTGGATAATTTGGTTTTTATTTTTTAATTTTTCTTTTGCTGTAACGCTAAAAGAAGTAAATAATACGGAAAATTGAGATTTTAATTCTTTATATTTATTAAACGCTGACTTTATTCCTTATGTTTTAAAGCATAAAAATATTTTACTCAATTTAAGAGGGGTGAAAATTTAAGTAAAGCGGTAAAAAGAGCTGACGAAAATTTATATAAAGCAAAACGTACCGGAAAAAATAAAGTAGTAGGAGGATAAATGAAAATAGCACCGAGTATTTTAAGTGCGGATTTTGGAAGATTGGCAGATGATGTAAAAGCTGTGTGCGATGCGGGAGTCGATTTAATACATGTGGATGTGATGGACGGACATTTTGTTCCGAATATGACGATGGGTCCGATGATAGTGGAGGCTGTGGCAAAAGCCTCTACAAAACCCCTTGATATTCACTTTATGGTTGAAAATATTCCGTTTTTTGTAGATATGTATAAACATCTTAAACCTGAATTTATCTCTTTTCATGTAGAAGAAGAAAAGCATATCAATAGGGTTATTCAAAAAATAAGAAACGAGGGTATTAAACCAGCGGTTGTTTTAAATCCTGCAACACCTGTATGTCTTCTTGAATATATAGTGGCTGATGTGGATATGGTGCTTTTAATGAGTGTAAATCCGGGATTTGGAGGACAAAAATTTATTCCAAGCGTTATTGATAAAGTAAAAGAATTAAGAGAACTGGCTGAGAAGAAAAATCCTTCTCTTTTAATAGAAATCGACGGAGGGGTAAACGATAAAAACGCGCCTATGCTTAAAGAAGCCGGAGCGGATATTTTAGTAGCGGGAAGTTATGTGTTTAAAAGCGGGGATTATAAAAAAGCCATTGAAAGTTTGAGGTGTTAAATGAGAGTGAAAATATGTGGCATTACAAATTATGAAGACGCTAAAATTGCCTGTGATGCCGGGGCTGATGCGCTGGGGTTTGTTTTTTACAGACCATCTCCTCGTTTTATTGAGGCAGACGAAGCTAAAAGAATTATCGCCAAACTGCCTCCTTTTGTAACAAAAGTGGCCCTTTTTGTAAATATGACCCCTGAAGCGATAAACGGGGCTATGGAATTTTTAAAAGCGGATATTGCCCAGATTCATTTTGATGCGGATGAAGCGTTTTTTAATAGCTTAACTTGTAAATACTTGCCTGTTGTCAGAGCAAAAGAAAAGAGCGATATTGAAAAATTTGAAGAGAGTTATAAAATTGTTGACGCTTATGTTCCTGAATACGGAGGCAGCGGTAAGAGACTGGCTCTTGAATGGTTTGAGGGAAGGGATAACTCTAAAACTATTCTTGCCGGGGGACTTACTCCCGAGAATGTATTTGAAGTGGGAAGATACGGTTTTTACGGAGTTGATGTCAGCAGCGGAGTTGAAGAAAAACCCGGGAAAAAAGATAAAAGAAAAGTCAGACGTTTTGTAGAAATGGCAAAATACGCTCTTAGGTGCGGGTAAATGAAAGCTTTTATATTAAAAAAAATAGCCGATAGAATAAAAAAATATAAATTTGTAAGAAGAGCTTTTAGGGTCGATGAAAATCTGATTTTAATGCAGTTTGATAACGACAGATACTATTTTGACCTTACCAAAGGCAGCGGGGATATTTACATAAATATTGATTATCCTTTGGTTAAAAAATTTAAAGCTCCTTTTGATATAGTGCTTGAAAAAAAGTTTACAAAAGCAAAACTTATAGATGTGGAGGCAAAAGAGAGGATTTTAACAATAACCGCTAAAAATCAAAACAGATTTAAAGAAGAAATTGTAAAAATCAGGTTTGAGTTTACAGGTCGTTATACGAATGCCATAATATTGGACGAAAACGACAATATTATTGAATCTTTGAGGCATATAAGCGAAAATATTTCAAGCAGGGTCGTAAAACCCGGAATCAAACTTCAAGAGCTTCCTTCTGTTGAAATAAAAGAAAAGGTTTTTGAAATTGATGATTTGGAAAAGTATACAAAAGAACTTTTTTATAAAAAATATGCAAATAGATTAAACCAGAAAAAAGAGTCTGTTCTTAATAAAATAAACAAAAAAATAAAAGAAATCGAAAAGAAACTAAATAAGTTGGAAAATGAAGAAGAACTTTTAAAAAAAGCCGAGCTTTATAAAAAATACGCTGATATAGCTATGATTAATCTTTATAAGATTAAACCTTATGATAAAGAGTTAAAAACGATTGATTTTGAGGGTAATGAAACAGTTATTCCAATTCCGTCGCTTAAAAATATAAATGAAATAGGTAATTATTATTATAAGCTGGCTAAAAAAGCGAGAAAAAAAGCCGAAAATCTGCATATAGAGAGAAATTATTTAAAAGAACAGCTTGAATTTTTAAAAAATTATATTAAACTTGTAAAAAACGCTAAACATTTAAGTGAGCTTAAAACATACGAACCTCCGAAAAAAGAGAAAAAAGAGGATGAAAATATTGCTAAATTTTATTATGACGATTATATGATACTGGTTGGAAAAAATGAAAAAGGAAATGTTAAACTGCTAAAACAGGCCAATTCAAACGATTTATGGCTTCATATCAAAAATCTGCCGGGGGCTCATGTTATAGTTAAGAATAATAAACTTTCGTTAAATGACGATATTATTAAAAAAGCGGCTAAGCTTGCTTTGGCTTTTAGCTCAAAAGAAGAGGGGGAAGTGGATTATACTAAAAGAAAATTCGTAAAAATAAAAGAAGGGGCTAAGGTTGAGTATGGAAAATATAACACAATAAAGGTAAAATTATGAACCTGATTCATAACATAAGCTGGATTAATCAGAATTCTCATATACCTTCTGTGATTATGGCGGACCATGTGGCAAGAGAAATTGTAAGCAGGGAAGTGCAAAAAGTTATTAATGAAGACAAGGAGCTTAAAGTAAACGAGGTTAGACCCGTTGAAGAGATTGAAAAGATTTTGCCTGAAGACGATGAAAAAGAAGATGTGGAAAGAGAAGTAAAACATATAGATTTAAAGGCCTAATATGAAAGAAAGAATTGTTACATCCGTTGTATTGATAGGAATTTTGTTAATAGTGGGATTAATAGATAATAAATATTTGACCTCTTTTTTGATTTCTATTATTTCACTTATAGGCATATCCGAGGCTAAAAGACTCTTTGGTTTGAAAGAAGATAATGTTATTTATTTTTTGGGATTTTTGTCATTTGTCGCTATTTTTATAAATTCTGTTTTTGTAGCTACGGTCGGTATTTTAAGTATAGCCGGATATGTTGCTTTTTACAGAAAAGAGATTGATTTATTATCGGTTGCTTTTTATCCTTTTTTATCTTTAATGATTCTTATGGATTTATATTTAAAAACTTCCATGGAAATGATAGGATGGCTTATCGTAATAGTTGCGGCTACCGATTCTTTTGCCTATCTTATCGGTAAAAACTTTGCAAAAAAATTTATTCCTCAGGGATTTTCCCCGACTTCCCCGAATAAATCATGGGAAGGTGTTATAGGAGGAGTGTTTTTGGGAACGTTGTTAGGAAGTTTTGTAGGACTTGCCTTTTTTGATTTTATAAATTCTTTTGTTATATCTTTTTTTGTAAGCATTGCCAGTGTGTTTGGGGATTTGTTTGAGAGTTATTTAAAAAGAAGAGCCGGGGTAAAAGACAGCGGTAATATTTTGCC
>NZ_JBMXVQ010000072.1:0-4428 GCF_053999135.1 Caminibacter sp. | reverse complement strand
AACTGACGCAGGAGATAGCTTAAACGCTATGCAGGTGGTGCAGTTTTCAGGTTAAATAAAAAGTTGCTTTTGGTAGTTTCGCGATAGCTACCTAAAAAATAATCGCAGGTCTTACCAAGAGCCGGTGACTGCCAAAATTAGAAATTAGAACTTCCGCAAAATTACCTTCTCGGCAACCCACAGACTTGGTCGTGGGATTGATTTTTTTATTTCTCTACCGGAGAGATAAAAAAGTCAATCGCCCTGACGACACGGCGAAGCAAGTCGCCGTGGGTTGCACGGGGTCGCCACGAAACTTACTCGGCTTCGACGTAACGTTATCCAAGCCCCGTGCAACTCAAACCTGAATAGAAATGAAAGGAAAAACAATGTTACCGAGAACACAGGTTAAACCGCTTATGAAAAAATTGGCAATCAAAGAAGAAAAAAATATCGCCTATTTCCTAAAACGTCTCGAGGGCTGGATAAACAAAAACGGAAATACCACAATAAGCCTTGCAAAAGGCATAAACAAAATACTCGACGACATACATCAAAAGGAAATCCAAGAAGCCCAAGAACTGAAAAAACTAAACCTGAACGAAATAAAAAATCCTTTAATCAAGAAGTATGCAAAAGAGATTATAGAACTACATAATCAGGGGTGGGGAGTAAGACGTATCGAAAAATGGCTTTACGAGGCTCATAGAACAAAGATTTCGCATTCGAGCATATATCGCTTTATAAAACAACAAAAATCGCTTACAGAGGCTTAAAATGGCAAATTTGAGAGGGGGAAATTTTGCAAAGCAAGTAAAAGACGCTTTTCACCGCACACTTGCGCTTGGAGAGGGTAGGCATATGCAACAGGATAACTTAACTCATTCGGTGGCTTTAGCCGAAAAAAGAGAAATGTATCTCAAAGACTTTCAAAACTATTTAGAAACGAACGGTATTACAGAGGGAAAGCTCAATCAGTATATGACAGAAGACATCGTTAGAGCCTTTTTAGAGCAACGCACAGATGATTTAAGCGCAAAAAGTGCATTGGACTATACAACGGGCTTTAATTCGCTTCTAAAAGGCTTGGAACAGGCAAACGTAACAATATCTGCAAATTTAGAAAATGACTTCTTAAAAGATTTCCGAGAGACGTTCCGGGAAGAAATGAAAGAGCTTGAAATTGAAAGCGGTCGTTATATCGACAACCTGCAAGAAAAGCTGGAGGCTCTCCAAGAAATAAGATACGAGAGCTACGTAGTGGCGAAATTACAGGCTGAAACAGGTTTGAGAGTATCGGAGGCAATGGAAGTCGTAAAAAACTTTGACAAATACTACAACGAACAAAATCAAACGTTAGAGGGCGTAATCGGAAAAGGCAATCACGAATACCAACCGAAAGAAATAAGTTATCAGTTAGCCCAAGAGATACAAAAAATAGAGAACGTTCCACACTACAACACATACAATCAAGATTTAAAAGAGGTTGGAATAGACAGAAGTCACAATTTTAGAGTTACATACGCAAAAGATTTGCTCGAACATAAACTCGAACAGGGTATCGATTATAAAGAAGCTCTAAAAGAGGTATCAGAAGAGATAAACCACCATAGAACTGAAATGACGGAATATTATCTTTCGAGAGTTTAATTTTCATATTTTAAAAAAAATGAAATAATTGTTTATTGTGATTCTCAAACAAAATAAAAATTAGTTAAAATTTTATTAAAACTAAAAAAGGAGAAAGGATAATGAAAAAAGTAGGTTTTCTTTTTATCACAATTTTAATGTTATTAATGAATGGATGTGCAAATTTAAATATGAGTGATCTTTTTAAACCACCAACACCAGAAGAAATAATTAAAAATTCAAAAGATCCATATTTAACTAAAGGCTTTTTAGATTATTTTAAAAATAAAAAATTGAACAATGTTTCTATTGTTTATAGAAGTAACTATATAAAAATTCAGGATTATATTTCAGGACAACAAGGGCATGTAAATATGAATATTACAAGTGCAATTAATGAATATTTAAATCGTTATTCAAACAATGATTATATTTCTAAATTGTATATAAAATTAGCTAATGAAAGAGGTAATACTGTTAAAATGTATAAGACTTTTGTAACTCAAAAAATAGCAAAATTATTACCTATTTATGGAACAGATTATCAAGGAGTATATGCTAAATTGAATTTAGATAATTGTTATATAGAATATGATAAAAATGGTCTAATGAAATCTATTCTAATTAGAACTCACTTTTTCCCTAAAAACTTTGGAACTATGCATTATAGAGATAATTGGATTATTTTTGGAAGATTAATTAATATAGTGCAAAATAATTTACCTAATTCAGTTTTAGAAGAAGGATATATAACTACTTTTAAAATACAAAAATAATTTTCTTGATTTTTTTTCTTTTCTTTCTATAAGTGTCTATATATATTCTTGTAATATGTAATATGTAGGGTGCCGAAAAGTCCGAAATTTAGTGGTTTTAGCGTTTTAAAAAATACATTTTCAGGGTGAAAAAATACATTTTCAGGGTGAAAAAATACATTTTCAGGGTCGTAAAAAATACATTTTCAGGGTGAAAAAATACATCTATCGAGTATAGTATTGATTTTTTGTATTTTTATTTTGTATAATTTTCAAAAAAAGGCTTTAAATGGCAAAGCATATTGAAGTCAAAGGCGATTTAGAAGTAAAGAAAGCCGATATAATCATTAGAGCAAGGTATAAACTTAATCCTCTAAGTCTTAAATTTATAACGGCTCTTATTGCAGGATTAAAAAGAGGTGATGACGTTAATGAGCTGTATATATTCAAAGTTAATGATTTTAAAGAACTTACAGGGCTTAAAAGAAAAGATTTATATTGGGCGGTTAAAGAAGCTGTCAAAGAGCTTTTAGAAAAGCCTATATATATACCAAAAGGCAATGAGGGTGATAATAGTTTTTTAATGCTTAATTGGGTGTCAAGTGCCGAATATAAAGAAGGTGAGGGATTTGTAGAATTTGAAATAAGTAAAAAACTACGTCCTTATCTTTTAGAAGCCCAAAAAAAATTTTTGAAATACCGCCTTGAAAACATATTACCGCTTAAAAGCTCTTATGTAATTAGACTTTACGAAATATTAAAAGATTGGCTGGAACTTAATGCAAGATACGGAAACAAAGCCGAAAAGATTGTTAGTGTTGATGAATTTAGAGAGATGTTAGAGATACCTAAAAGTTATCAATATTCAAGCGGTATTAAATTAAGAATTTTAGAAAAAGCAAAAAAAGAGTTTGAAAAACATACAGATATTTTATTCGATTACGATGAGCTTAAAACAGGACGAAAAGTAACTCATTTAAAATTCATAATCCGCCCAAATCCCGCAAAATTACAAACCGATAACGGAGTGCAAGAAGCATATTTCAAAACACCAAAAGCATTTATAGAATTTTTAAGAAGATATTACGCAGGAACAGGGAAAGCATTTGGATTTGGAAAAAGAGAAAATGTCGGGTTTGTATGGTTTGGAATAGATAAAGACGGATTATTATATTCTTTCAAACAAAAAGATTGCGAAATGGAATATTTTGATTTTAATTCGGTTGAAAGTATGGATATTTATAGAAAGTTTTTTAAATTGGCACAAAATTCAGAACTTTACAGAGAGCTTTTAAAACAAAACGAAGATATGAGAGTTTTAAAAAAAGAGAGTCCGGAATTATTTGATGTGTTAGCCCAAGAATTTATGAATATTTTGAAAGGGAGTAATAAATGATTTTAACTTTAAAAGAACTTATTGTGTTAAAAGAGAAATTAAAAAACACTTATGCTTATCAAAATTCTAAAAAATTGAAAATAGAAGAAAAAAGTAAATTTATTGAAAGAACAGAAGATGATTTAGTGTATGATTTAGTTAAATTTTTTGAAGAAAAAATAGATTCTGAGACAATGCAAGGTAAAAAATTAAATGATAAAGTTTCGATAATATTAAAAGATTCAAAAAATGAAAATAATAAATTAATAAATGACATTCAAATAGATATACCATCAATTTAAAGAGGGGATAATATGAAAGAAATTCATCAATGGCAATTATTATTAATCCATTTTGGAGACTATTTAGATTTATTTGAAGATGAAAAAAACTATAAAAAATCCGACTTTAAAAACGGAATAAATGTAGGAAGAGAATTTTCAGAACCTCATATGGCTATTGTATTATCTCCAAACCCTTTATGTAAAGGAGATACTATTTTAGTAGTTCCAATAACAAACTATACTCCTAATGATGAAAACCATTGGGACAAAGTAGTCTTAGATGAGAATAAATACAATTTTCTTCATAAAAAAAGCTCTATTCATTTATCAGCGATTAGAAATATTTCAAAAAAACGCATTATCAAAGAAGTGAGGACATATATTCCAAAAAGTCTTCAAAGAAGTA
>NZ_JBMXVQ010000071.1:0-49603 GCF_053999135.1 Caminibacter sp. | reverse complement strand
TGACAGATTTCATGGAAAAGGGGCCGGTATCAAAGCAAAAGAACATTTTGATAAAGTCCATAAACAGGGACAAATTCCAGATAATATAGAAACATTTGAAATTGAACCTATGAATGTGGTAGACGCCCTGGTCGTCACAAAACTTGCAAACTCCAAAAGCGAAGCCAGGCGTCATATTAAAGGCGGGGCTGTAAGGGTAAATCAGGAAAAAATCAGTGATCAGAATTTAATGCTTGAGAGCGGAAAAGAATATATTCTTCAAATAGGAAAAAGAAAATTCGCTAAAGTAAAGGTAAAATAATGAAGTCGCTAAAAATTGGAAAACACTTAATAAAATATCCGATTATTCAAGGCGGAATGGGACTTGGTATCAGCTGGGACAGACTTGCCGGAAACGTTAGCAAAGAAGGCGGTCTTGGAGTAATTAGCGCAGTCGGGACCGGGTATTACGAAAATAAAAAATACGCCAAAAAACAGGTAGAAGGCAGACCTCTTTTGGAAAAAGAGTTTTATAACCGTGACGCACTTTTTAAAATATTTGAAAACGCCAGAAAAATATGCGGCGATGCTCCTCTTGGATGTAATATTCTTTATGCCATAAACGATTACGGCAGAGTTGTAAAAGACGCCTGTGAAGCCGGAGCCAATATAATCATAACCGGTGCCGGGCTTCCGACCGATATGCCAGAATACACAAAAGATTTTCCAGATGTGGCTTTAGTACCTATAGTTTCAACCGACAGAGCTTTTAAAGTAATAGCCAGAAGATGGGAAAAAAGATATAAAAGACTCCCTGATGCAGTTATCGTAGAAGGTCCTCTAAGCGGTGGTCATCAGGGATTTAAATATGAAGAGTGTTTTAAAGAGGAAAATCAACTTGAAAATTTAGTCCCAAAAGTTAGAGAAGAAGTTGATAAATGGGATAAAAATATTCCAGTAATAGCCGCAGGAGGTATTTGGAACAGCGAAGATATAGTAAAATTTTTAAATTTAGGAGCTCAGGGTGTTCAAATAGGAACAAGATTTGCATTAACTTACGAATGCGACGCGAGCGACGAATTTAAGCAGACTTTATTAAATGCGAAAAAAGACGATATTATTCTTATGAAATCGCCTGTTGGATATCCGGCACGGGGAGTTAGAACAAAACTTATTGAAAAAGTGGAAAAAAAAGAAGGTCCTATTATAAAATGTATTTCAAACTGCGTACAGCCATGTCATAGAGGAGAAGAAGCCAGAAAAGTAGGATATTGTATTGCCGACAGATTGGCAGACGCATATGAGGGTGATTTGGAAAACGGTCTTTATTTCAGCGGAGCATATGCTTACAAAGCGGATAAATTACTTCATGTAAAAGAACTTATGGAGGAACTTACGCAGAGATTATGAAAAAATTTTTATTTTTTCTTTTTTTTGTTTTTGCTTTTGGATGTGATACGTCCTCATTCAACACAGCGTATCAGGATTATTACAAAAACCAGCAGCTTTATATAGAAGCTCTTTTGGATAATGACACACAAAAAGAGATAAAAGCCTTAAAAGAACTTATTAAATGCGGAAAATATTTAAATTTTGATATAAAAGAATATAAAAACAAACTTTTAAAATTAACAAAAAAACTTCAAAAAAAGAAAACAGCAACTAAAAAAAATTTTAAACCTTCCTCTTTTAAAAAATATCTAAAAATCCATACCACTAACCCCTTAAAAATATCCTTTCCAAAACAAGCTAAAATTAAACATTTTACTCTTAAAAACAGGCTTTATAAAGAAGTATTTGATATAAAAAATTCGATTACCCCATCCTTTATTACAAAAAAAATAGGAAATATCACTCTTAAAATAGCTCAATTCGATAAAAACACCGTAAGAATCGTATATTTCTCCAGAAAACCTTTCAAACTTAATTATAACATCAAAAACGATATATTATTTGTATCTTTAAATAACAAACAGGCTGTTAAAAAACAAAAAACACCGGCAAAAAAAACTCTCTTCTCCCATAAAAAAATTATAGTAATAGACCCAGGACATGGAGGAAAAGACAGCGGAGGGATAGGAATAGGCAGACGATATGAAAAACATGCTGTTTTATCCGTAGCAAAAAAACTGGCACAAGAATTAAAAAAAAGAGGTTATATTGTTTATTTGACAAGAAACAAAGATATATTTATTCCTCTTAAAAAAAGAACCCATTTTGCAAATGTCAAAAAAGCGGACCTTTTTATATCTCTTCACTGTAATATAGCCCCAAAACATTCAAAATCCCCAAACGGGATAGAAACATATTATCTCTCTCCAACAAGAAGCGAAAGAGCAATAAGAGTCGCCAAACTCGAAAACAGAGAAATAAAGGGTTTAAATTATTTAGACCAGAGAGTAATTTTGGGCTTTTTAAATAAAGACAGAATAATAGATTCAAACAAACTTGCAATCGATATCCAAAACGGTATGTTAAAAGAAATCAGAAAAAAATATTTTGTAAAAAACGGAGGAGTAAGACCAGCTCCTTTTTGGGTCCTTGTCGGAACTCAAATGCCGGCTATTTTAATAGAAATGGGATATCTGACAAATCCGATAGAAGCAAAAAGACTTTTTAACAACGATTATCAACAAAGAATAGCAAAGGGAATAGCAAAAGGAATAGACGAATATTTCAGAAAAAATTATTAATTAATAAGCTCAAATTCGTTTTTTTCTTTATTATAGTTATAAACTTCACCCGTTTCAATTATGTAATACCACCCTATTAATTTTAGTTTTCCGCTCTCAACCCTTTCTTTTACAAACGGATAACTCATTAAATTATCAAGCTGTTTTATGACATTGAGCTGTTCTACTTCCCATTCCCTTAATTTCGGGTCTTGTATGCTTTCTACGGTTTTTTTTACATCATCAATAATTTCAAGCCATTTTTTTACGTTAGGAAGCGCCTCAAGTTTTTCAGGCGGATAAAAGAGAGCTTTTAATCCACCACAGTTGCTGTGTCCGCAGACTAAAATATTTTCGACTTCCAAATATTTAACGGCATATTCAAGGGCACTTGCGGTACATTTATAAGTACCGTCGTTTAAATCGTACGGAGGCACTATATTTGCTATGTTTCTTATAACAAACACTTCACCGGGCATTGTTTTGGTTATTAAATTCGGCACAATCCTGCTGTCGCTGCAACCGATATAAAAAGTGTGCGGTTTTTGCCCTTCTTTTAATTCCTGAAAAAGCTCTTTATAATTTTCAAAATCCTCTTTTTTAAAATTCAAAACACCTTTAAAAAGTTTTTCGCTCATTATGTCTCCTTTTTGTTTAAAATATATTCAAGTTCGTATATGTTATTTACAATATATTCGAAATCATCAATATTTTCCTCATCAGCCGCTATTAACAGTTTATCGTTTATTTTTATTTCCGTATGCGGAGTCGGCATCAGTATCGTTTTTCCGTCTCTTTTTAATAAAAGATACACTATTTTTAAAATTTTGTTTCTGTCAGCCCTGGATTTCCTTATATCTCCGTACGTTACTTTTTCACCTTTTTTAAGCCTCCTGCAAAGTGCGTAAGCGTTTTTTTCATTTATTTCAATTTCATAATAAAGCGGATTTTCACCGGCTATCGTTTTTAACATATTTACGATAACTTCAGCCCATTCATTATCTTTTTTTCTTATTTCTTCAATAAAGGCATTCACAAGCGGCCTGGAAATAACCGTATAAGTATATTCCGCTAAAATTTTTTCCAAAACATATATTCTGTCAATTTTTGCGGCTTGAAATATAGTTAAATCCTCAAGTGAATTTTCTCTTGCTATTGTATAAATTTCAGGGTTTAATTCTTTTGCTTTATTTATAATGGTTAAATTCAGCAGGTCATTGTTAGTCGAAGCAATTATTGCATCAAATCTTTTAATATCAAGTTTTTCTAAATTTTTTTTATCTTCTTCATCCCCGAATATTACGCTGCCTTTTTTGGCTTTATACTCTTGGGTTTTAATATTAAAAATTTCATACTCGATACCAGCTCTTTTAAGTCCCTCTTCCAGCGCTTTTCCCATTCTTCCGTATCCGCAGATTAGATATTTTCCGTGTGGAAAAAGGTCCTTTTTCGAAAATTTAAGGCTGTGCCCGTATGCCCAAAGTTCTAAAAGCCAAATATAGGGAGAAGTGAGATTATAATAAATTCTGTCGGATATGATTTTAAAAGGGTTTTGTATATATTTAATCCCTAATGACTTATAATAATCAAACTGATTTTTTGAAGTTGCTTTTACTATTATATCGATATTTTTATTAAGAAGTTTGCAAACAGTGGCAATTTCCATATTTTTAGCGTCATCCTCAAACAAAGATATAACGCCTTTGCAGTTTTCAAGCCCGATTCCCGCAAGTTTTAACACGTTCTGATTTGTAGCGTCCCCCATTATAGCGGGAACATAAGGCTGAAAATTTTCAAGATGCAGTTCTTCTATTTTTTCTTCATTTTTATCAATTACTACAAATCTGTAACCCTTTTCACCCGCAAAATTAATAATATCTTTTGTTATTCTGTTATATCCTAATATAATATAAAATTTTTCTTTTAAACCTAAAACCTGTTTTCTGAATTTATTCGTATTTATGGCTTTTTTCAGCGTTTCATCCTGAATAAGCGAAACAATAGTCCCTATTCCGTAAAACCAGCCTATCACCGTTAAATAAATTGCAACCGTAACCCACAGCTTTTGAGGATAGGTAAAAGCGTAAGGGGATTCTCCAAAACCTATTGTGGTCGCCATATAGCTTATAAAATAAATAGCATCAAAAAAATTAAGATAATAAACATTTCCTTTATCATCAACTCCCGGTATCAGCATCATTCCGAGAATTGAAATTGAAAAAGTAACTATAATAACCAGAAACGGCGCTCTTAATTTTTTTAAAATAATCCAAATAAGTTGGTTGTCCATAATTAATTATCTTTTAGATTTTAGCGTATCACCGATAAAAAGTATTACCGATACAAGATTTGCCAAAAAAGCACCTCCTGAAAGTGAAACAATTGTAACCGAAGTTGTAACGGTAAATTTCTGAACCCCGTAAAGTGCCACCGCCCATACGGCAGCAGACGCCAACAACTGCAAATCTGCAACCAGACTCGTTGCCAAAAGTACGGCTCCAAGCTGGGTTTTATCGCCTAATTTAAGAATTGTCGCTATCAAATTCACTATGATTGTAAAAAAAAGCTCATACGCGCTGTGCTGTTCAATTACCGTAGGATCCCCGTAAACAAATCCGAAATTAAGCGTCATTGCTAAAATAAAGAAAAAACCCGAAATTATTTTATGAGTATTCACAGCTTTTCCTTTTTAAACTAATTTTTTTATTATAACATATCAACAAGCTTAGCTACGGTTTCATATATTTTTTTTACCGATTCGATTTTTACCCTTTCTCTTATTGAATGAGGGTTTTCTATAATAGGACCGTAAGAAGCCATTTTAATATCAGGAAATTTATTTTTAAGTACCGCACACTCAAGCCCTGCATGAATTACTTTTAATTGAGCTTTTGTTATCTCTTTTAATAAATCGGTAAATTCGTTTTCTTCAGGCTCCCATGCAGGATATTCTCCATCAAATTGAACATCCGCCCCTTTTGTTTTAGATAAAATATATTCTTTAACTTCTTTTAATTTTTCGCTGCTGTTAGCCCGTGCGCTAAGTACTGCTTTAAATCCGTCGAGCAAAGCAAAATTAACGGATTTACTTGGAACTTTATATTTAAAGTCATATTCTAGTACTCCATGAGGAAGCTCTTTTAAAAAATGGATATATTTTTCATCATATACCTCAAATTCTTCAATACCTTCGAATATCTCTTCGCTTACAGCCCTTACGGGAATGGAATTTTTTCTTTCCCCTCCTTTAAGATACGCTGTATTTTTAACTCTTTTTAAAAGCTCTACTATAGCGTTTGGAAGATTTTTATCTATATCCACTCCGCTATGACCTCCTGGAAGTTTATCTACTGTTATTTCCCCTTTTGTTCCGTAAACTTTTTTTACACTTTTAGGATATTTTATCCTTGCATCAACCCCTCCTGCACATCCTATATAAATATTCTCATCTTCACTATCTAAATTTAAAAGATATTTTGATTTTATCTGATGCTCTAAATTAAAAGCCCCTATTAACCCTATTTCTTCATCATTGGTAAACAAAAATTCAAGAGGTTTTTTTTGAGAAATTAAATACAACATAATAGCCACACCTATTCCGTTATCCGCTCCTAAAGAAGAATCTTCCGCCATAAGCCATCCGTTTTCTTCAACTATTTTTATATCAGGCGCCTTTCCGACACAAACCATATCGTAATGCGACTGAAGGCATAAAACCGGCTCACCTTTTACCGCCAAAATATTACCGGCTTTGTCAACATTTACCTGATATTCAAAATTTTCACACCAACTTATTATAAAATCTCTCATCTCTTCGGTGTTACCGCTGCAATGAGGAATTAATACCAGCTTTTTAAAAATATTTAAAATTTGATTTATATCTTTCATATTTATCCTTTGATATAATTTTATAAAAAAGAAAGTAAAATGAAATATTTTTTGTTTATAATACCATTTTTATTTGTGGGATGTGTTACTAAAAAAGGAATTTCTTTTAAATATTATCAAAATTGTGAAGAAAATTACGGTTTATACGGTACATATTATAAAGAATGCGATTACGATATAAAATTTAAAAAGAAAAAACCTCTGCCTCCTTGCCTGGAGTGTAATTAAGGACCAAAATGAATATAAAAGAGATATTAAAAGAAAGAAAATCATGGTTTGAATGGAAAAATATTAAACCCTTAAAAGAAAAATTAAATACTTTTCACATAAAAAACGCCGAATATAAATTAAACGACACAATAGAAGTAAAAACTGATGAAAATTTAATGCCCGAAATCAAAGAATTGGCGCTTATGTTAAAACCATGGAGAAAAGGGCCTTTTAAAATAAACGATCTTTTTATAGACAGCGAATGGAAAAGTTATATAAAATGGAACTCGCTAAAACCTCATTTAAACTTAGAAAATAAAGATATTCTTGATGTTGGCTGCAACAACGGATATTATATGTTTAGAATGCTTGAAATGAATCCAAAAAGCATAACTGGTTTTGACCCAAGCGTACTTTTTAATCTTCAATTTGATTTTATTAATCAATTTATAAAAAGCAATATCGATTATAAACTCTTAGGAGTCGAGCATATTCCGTATTATGAAAAAAAATTTGACGTTATTTTTTGCATGGGGGTTTTATACCACAGACGCGACCCTATTGATATGCTAAAAGAGCTAAAAGCCGGGCTAAAAAAAGACGGAGAAGTAATACTTGACACGTTAATAATAGAAGGAAATGGAGATATTGCTTTATGTCCCGTAAGATATGCAAAAATGAAAAACGTCTATTTTATTCCCACTTTAAAAGCTCTTTATAATTGGATAGAAAAAGCAAAATTTTCAAATGTGGAATTTATAGGAAAACGATATACCACCACTTACGAACAGCGCAAAACAGAATGGATAGATGGTGAAAGTTTGGAAAATTTTTTAAGTAAAGATGAAACGAAAACAATTGAGGGGTACGAACCACCCCTTCGATGTTATTTAAAACTTAAATATTAAGCTTCTGGCGTTGCTTTCATCATATAATAATAAACAAGGGCTATAAATGCAAACGTAGTAACAAAACCTGATACTATAATTAATCCAAAATCCATTTTTTCTCCTTTTTTATAAGTTTATAGTAAAATTATACAAAAAAGGAAGTAAATGTCAAAACATTTAACCCATACCAAAGATTTTTCAAAAGAAGAGATATTACAATTATTTTCATATGCAAAAAAGTATCTAGATGAAAAAAAAAGAGATGATTTAAAAGGAAAACTTATTATTAACATATTTTTTGAAAACTCCACAAGAACAAGAAGCAGTTTTGAGATAGCCGCTTTAAGACTCTCAGCAGACGTTGTAAATTTGGATGTGGCAAGAAGCTCTACGGCAAAAGGAGAAACACTTTTTGATACCGCCGCAAATCTTGATGCAATGGGGCCCGATGCAATCGTGGTTCGTCACAACAGGGCCGGAGTGCCTAAAATTTTATCAAACTATGTAAAATGCTCTATTATAAATGCTGGAGACGGAGCTCATCAACATCCAACCCAAGGACTACTGGATTTGTTTACCCTATTTCAAAAATGGGACAGCTTAGAAAATAAAAAAATAGCAATAGTGGGAGACATTAGAAACAGCAGAGTTGCAAACAGCGATATAGAACTGTTTACAAGATTCGGAGCAAAAGTTTTATTGGTAGGGCCTCCTCACTTTTTACCTAAAACACACCTTCCTATAACCCATAATATAAAAGAAGCGGTGGAATTTGCAGATGCTATAATATCGTTAAGAACTCAGACGGAAAGACACCAAACCCCTACATTCGCATCGTTAAAAGATTACGCCCAAAATTTTAAAATTACAAAAGAATTAATAAAAGACAAACAAATATACATAATGCACCCCGGACCCGTTCATAGAAACATAGACATTGACGACGAAGTACTTGCGGATAAAAGATGTCTTGTACTTGAACAGGTTAAAAACGGCGTTGCCGTGAGAATGGCCATTTTAAAACATTTAATAGGATAACATGAAATTTTTTTTAATAGATTTTAATGGAAACACTTATGTAGAAAAAGTTAACAACCTTCAAAATATATATTTTTCTTTTCCTTCTTTTTCAAATCATAATTTTAAAAGCGGTAAAAAATGTTTTATTATTCAAAAATCCCCTATTTCATATTTAAAATATAAAAAAGCGTTTAATAAAGTTATAAAAGAAATAAAAAAAGGAAATACCTACCTTTTAAATTTAACGTTTCCTACCAAAATTAAAACAAACTGCTCTTTAATGGAAATATTTGCTTCTTCTCAAGCACCCTTTAAACTCTTTTTTAAAGACAGATTCGTATGTTTTTCCCCTGAAAGATTCGTTAAAATAGATAATAACAAAATTTATACTTACCCTATGAAAGGGACAATAGACGCTTCTATAAAAAACGCCAAAGAAAAAATACTGACAAATACCAAAGAAATGGCAGAACATACAATGGTAGTGGATTTACTAAGAAACGACCTGGGAATAATAGGTAAAAACGTAAAAGTAAATAAATTCAGATTTATTGATAAAATCAAAGCAGGAGATAAAGAACTTTTACAAGTAAGCAGTGAAATAGAAGCTACTTTAAATAATTGGCAAAAAAACTGGATTGATATTATTCAACAGATGCTTCCCGCAGGTTCTGTAACAGGCACACCTAAGAAAAAAACGGTGGAAATAATAAAACAAACGGAAAAATACCACAGAGGCTTTTATACAGGTATATTTGGCATAACGGATGAAAAAACATTTTTAGACAGTGCGGTAATAATAAGATACATAGAAAAAAAAGACGGTTTATTTTATTATAAAAGCGGAGGGGGTATAACAATTGACAGCGACCCGAAAGACGAATATGAAGAGCTTATCAAAAAAGTTTATATTCCAAATTAAAAAGTTATTTTATCCCTTCCATCCTCTTTTGATTTATAAAGCCTTTCATCCGCTATTTTAATCATTTCCGCCAAAGACTCCCCTTCATCAGCTATTCCCGCCGAAAAAGTATATTTTATATCTTTATAAGGTTTAAGAGCCTTTTTTATTTTATAAATAACTATAGCCGCTTCTTTTTTTGAAGTATTAGGCATAAATATTAAAAATTCCTCTCCCCCGTATCTAACTAAAACATCGCTTTTTCTGACAGAGTTTTTTATTGTGTTTACAAAATGTTTGAGAATTTCATCCCCTATCTGATGACCGTATGTGTCATTAATCTTTTTGAAAAAGTCTATATCAAGCATAGCGATAGATTTAGTTTCATATATATTAAATGCGTTTTCTAAAATATGTTCAAGATAAAATCTGTTATAAGCTCCCGTTAAAGGGTCTTTTTTAAGTTGATTTTCTATTTTTCTCATATTATCGTAAACATCTAAAAGATTATTGACCCTTATCATAAGCTCTTCTTTTAAAAAGGGTTTTTTCAGATAATCATTTGCTCCAAGCTTTAACGTTTTTAAAAATTTATTCGTATCTTCATTTCCAGAAATCACTATTATTGGAAGAGAATTCATACTATAATTTTCCCTGACTTTTGCTATAAGTTCTTCCCCGTCCATTTCCGGCATCACCAAATCGGTTATTAACAAATCAATATTTTCCTCTTTCAAAATTTCAAGGGCTCTTTTCCCATTTTCAGATTCAAATACATTTAATTTGATTTTTTTTAAAATTTCTTTTTCATGTTTTCTTATAATTTTAGAATCTTCCACTATTAAAACATTCAAATCTTTATTTTTTCCAAGCCTTTTTATAAGTTTTACCAGATATTCTATAGAATGAATATCTTCTTTGATAATATAATCAATTACTTTTGTTTTTAAAGAGGATTTTAAAAAATCATCTTCAAATTTAGTAATAACTATAACATATATCTGAATATTTCAATATATATTCTAAGTGTTCGTTGTTTTCAACATCTGGAAGAGAAATATTTATTATAAAAAGGTCATAATCCGACAAATTTTTTTCTTTTAACTCTTTAAAAGAAGAAACTAATTCACATTTTATGTTTACAAGATATTTTTCCAGGTAGTTTTTGAGAAGTTTTAAATAAATAAAATCATTATCAGCTATTAATATTCTCATATAAAAAAGCCTTTTTTCCCTTTTTTAAATTATATCAAAAAAGGAGAAAAAAAGCTCCCCTTAGAGTAATTAACAAGAATATGTAGTAATAAATTCATATGGATGAGGTCTTCCCTCCCACGGCCAGATTTCAGATTCAAATTTATAATGTTGATAAGTTTGAATAAAATCTTCTGTCATTACATTACCCTGTTTGAACAGCTCTTTATTTTTAAGCATTTCTTCAACCGCTTCTCTTAAAGTATGAGGAAGCTGTCTTATTCCTTTTTCTCTAATTTCGTCAAGAGTCAATTCAAATAAATCGATTTCCATCGGTTCACCCGGGTCGATTTCATTTTTAATTCCTTCAAGTCCTGCCATTAAAAGCGCTGTAAATGCCAGATACGGACAAGACGAACTATCAGGGAATCTAAATTCGGCTCTTACTGATTTTTCCCCTGCTCCCCAAGGAATTCTGCAGCTTGCACTTCTGTTTTTAGCAGAATATGTAAGAATTGAAGGCGCTTCAAATCCAGGAATTAATCTTTTATAAGAGTTAGTTGAAGCGTTTGTAAATGCCGCAACTGACGGAGCGTATTTTAAAACTCCACCGATAAAGTTAAGACCTAACTTACTTAAATTCGCATACCCGTCACCATAAAAAAGGTTTTTTCCGTCTTTCCATAAAGAGATGTGAGTATGCATTCCGCTTCCGTTATCTCCGTAAAGAGGTTTTGGCATAAATGTCGCTGTTTTTCCGTTTAAATGAGCCACCATTTTTACAACGTATTTAAGTTTTTGAACGTTATCGGCAGCTTCAATTAAAGTACCGAATTTAACTCCGATTTCACCCTGACCCTGAGCAACTTCATGATGTAAAACAAATGTTTGAAGTCCTACCTCTTTTAATACTTTTGCCATTTCGGCCCTTAAATCCATCATGCTATCAACCGGAGGTACTGGGAAATATCCGCCTTTTGTTCTTGGTCTGTGACCGATATTCAGTTCATCCCCAAATTCAGCCACATAATCGTTCCAAGCACCCTCAGCCGTATCCACTTCATAACACTGAGCGTTAATTTCATCTCTAACTACTACATTTTCAAATACGAAAAATTCATTCTCAGGTCCAAAATATGCAGTATCGGCAATTCCTTGTTCTTCCATATATTTTAAAGCTTTTTTAGCAATACTTCTTGGACATTTTTCATAAGGAGTTCCGTCAGTGTTATAAACATCACAAAATACCACCATTGTAGGGTCCGCTGTAAACGGGTCAACAAAGTGGGTTCCTATTTCAAGGTCTGGTTTTAATACCATATCAGATTCGTTAATAGGCTGCCATGCGGGAATTGAACTACCGTCAAACGGAAGTCCGTTTCTTAAAATTTCTTCATCAATCGCATCGATGTCATAAGTTACGTGATGCCATACGCCTTTAATATCTGTAAACCTAAAATCAACGAATTCAATTTCTCTGTCTTTGCATTCTTGGATAAATTCTTTGATTTTCATTTGCTCTCCTTTTTAAAATTTGAAATAATTATAACTAAGTTAAAATAAAATTTTTCTTAAAAAATGTATAAATTTTAATCAACGGAGTCAAAATGGAATTTATAGAAACGTTACTCATAAAAAACGCTCAAATTCAAAATTTTAAATATCATCTTTCAAGGGTCCAAAAAAGCTATAATTATTTTAAATGGAAATTTAACTTAAAAGAGTGGGAAGAGTTAAGAAAAAAACATTGGGAAAAAGAAACATCAAGATTGAGAATCACATATTCCGCTTACGGTATAAAACTTATAGAAACCTTTCCTTTAAAAAAAAGAGAATTTAAAAAATTTAAAATTGTCAAAATCAATTTTGATTATTCTTTTAAATATAAAAATAGAAAACATTTTGAAAAGATTCACAATCAATACAGAGGTTACGATGAATTTATTTTAGTAAAAAACGGTTTTATTACGGACACTACCATATCAAATCTGGCTTTTTTTACGGGAAAAGAGTGGGTTACTCCAAAATATCCGCTGCTTAAAGGCACAAAAAGAGAAGAATTGTTAAAAAAAGGTTTTTTAAAAGAAGAAATAATAAAACTAAGCGATTTAAGATTTTTTAAAAAATTCGCTATGATAAACGCTATTTTAGATTTCGAGGAAAAAGAGATGTCATGTATCAAATTTTAAGTTTTTTAGCGGGTCTTGGTATTTTCATATTTGCTATGTCTCTTTTGGAAGAAAGTATAAAAAATATCGGTTTAAAAAAATTAAAAGACTTCGTTAAAAAATATACAAATACTATTTATGGAGGAATTCTCACCGGAATAGCAATAACCGCTCTTATACAATCCTCATCTGCCACAACCGTAATAGTCCTTGCTCTTGTAGGGGCCGGAATTATGCCGCTTAAAAACGCTATAGGAATTATTTTCGGAGCAAATATCGGAACAACAGTAACTACATGGATAGTCGCTCTTTTGGGTTTTAAACTTAAAATAACACTTTTATCAAATCCTCTTCTTATAATAGGAGCACTGGGATACCTGCTTGCGGAAAACAAAAAATATAAAAATCTGTTTTTATTTATGGTGGCGTTTGGCTTGGTGTTTATAGGTCTGGAATTTATGAAAGAGAGTATGAAAGAAATAGCGAATACAATAGACCTCAGTAAATATCAAAACTACAACTTTTTATTTTATGTGGGTCTTGGAATAGTAATAACGGCAATAATACAGTCTTCTTCGGCAACAACAGCTATAGTTTTAACAGCCTTGGCAGAAGGGGTTATAGAATATAAAATAGCCCTTCTTATCATAATAGGAGCCAACATAGGAACTACCATAACAGCCTGGCTTGGAAGCATAGGTAAAGATTACAATAAAAAAAGAGTCGCCTTAATCCATACCGTTTTTAACATAACAACCGCTCTATTGGTATTGGCTATTTTAAATCCTTTAAGTAAACTAACTCTTTTTATATCAAAAAACGACTATATAATAGCCGTCTCTATTTTTCATACAGTATTCAACGTTCTTGGAGTTTTAATTATGCTTCCTTTTGTAAATATGCTAGAAAAATTTTCAAAATTAATATTTAAAGAAAAACCGGTAATAGTAACCAAATATATAACCCATATAGACACGTCTTTACCTGAAATTGTAAATGAGGCTCTTCATAAAGAACTTAAAAGATTTATAAAAAAATCCCTAAAATTTTATTTACACACTTTTAAAATTTCTTCAAAAGCTTTTAAAAACCCAGATTATCTAAATCTTTTTATAGATTACGATATAGAAAAAGAGTATTCTTTACTTAAAAAACTCTCTTCCGAAATAGAAAAAACGGCTCTTGAAGTCAACAACGACGAAATACTTAAAATTCTTTATAAAATAACCCTCTCAAATAAACAGATAAAAGACATAGCCCATAACATAGATGAATTTTTATTTGACGATAATGAATTCTTAAAAACATACATCATGCAAATAAGAAATAAACTTTTAGTTTTTGCAAAAGAATTTTACGAATGGTTTAAACACGGAGGTAAAAAACCTGAATTTAAAGAAATAACCATAGATATCACACTTGCCATTAAAGAAAATAAAATAAGCCCTTATATCTCCATAACATTGCTAAACGTAAACTATTATATAAACAACGCTATTAAAAATTTAATAGATATTTGATAAAATACAATAAAAAAGGAAACAAATGAACTGGGACTTATCAGCGCTTTTTGATTCTGTTACAGAAGCTGAAGAATTTTTAAAACAAGCAATTTTCAGAGCAAAAGATTTTGAAAAAAAATATAAAAACAGATTATATACTTTAACCCCTGCAGAATTTATAGAAGTTTTAAAAGAATATGAAGAAATTTGGGAAAATATCGGAAGAGCCCTCACTTATATCTATCTTCAATTCGCTACAGATTCAAGTAAAGGCCCTTTTTTAGCGAAATTTCAAGAACTTGCAACACAGGCGGAAGAACATTTAATCTGGTTTGAACTTGAATTCATCCACCTTCCAATCGACAAACAACAAAGATTTATAGATAACGCCGGAGTTTATAAATATTATCTTATTCATTTACAAGAAGAAGCCCCTTATAAACTCAGCGAAAAAGAAGAAAAAATACTTATGAAAAAAGATTTAACATCAAACAGCGCTTTTACAAGACTGTTTGACGAAAGCTTAAGCAGGATAAAATTTTTCTTTGAAGGTAAAAAGTTAAGTGAAGAAGAAGTCTTAAGTAAACTATATTCGCCTGATAGAAACGAAAGAAAAAAAGCGCAGGTCAGCCTGACTCTTGGATTAAAACCTCATCAGGAACTGTTAGCTTATATCTACAATCAGGTAAAAAAAGACTGGAAAATAGATTATCTTGAAATCAGAGGATATGACGAACCGGAATCTCCGAGACATCTGGCAAACAGAGTCAGTAAAAAAAGTGTTGACGCACTGGTAAATACCGTAAATTCAAACACTTTTATCGTAGAAGATTACTATAACATAAAAAAAGAACTTTTAGGATATGAGAGGCTTTATGATTACGATAGATACGCTCCTATTAAACTGAGTGACAAAACTCCTGAAATTTCATATGAAGAAGCAAAAGAGCTGGTCTTAAAAGCTTTTAAAAATTTCTCACAGACATTTTATGAAATAGCTAAAAAAGCATTTGAAGAAGGATGGATAGATGTCTATCCAAAAGAAGGTAAAAGAAGCGGCGCTTTTTCACACTCGGCTACTCCAGCCGCCCACCCTTATGTACTTTTAAACTACACCAATCAAAGAAGAGACGTATTTACACTGGCTCACGAACTGGGTCACGCCATACATCAGTACCTGGCAAAAGACGTTGGATACTTAAACCAGGACACCCCTTTAACAACGGCTGAAACGGCAAGTATTTTTGCTGAAATGCTTTTATTTGAAGAGATTAAAAAAACTCTCTCAAAAGAAGAGCTTATAGAAACATACGCGGCAAAACTTGAAGATATTTTCGCAACTCTTTTCAGACAGATAGTATTTACGAATTTTGAAAGAAGAGTTCACAGTTTTGACGAACTAAAACCGGAAGAATATAATAAACTGTGGATGGAAGAAAACCAAAAAATGTTTGGTGAGAGCGTATATCTTACAAAAAATTATGAAATCTGGTGGAGTTATATTCCTCATTTTATACACTCTCCTTTTTATTGTTATGCATACTCGTATGCCCAGCTTTTAGTACTTAGTCTTTATAAACTGTATAAAGAGGGATTTGAAAATTTTGAAGAAAAATACATTGAATTTTTAAAACAAGGCGGAAGTATTCCTCCAAAAAAACAGTTCGCCACACTTTTTAATTTAAATATAGAAAGTGAGGATTTTTGGGAAAAAGGCATTAATGTCGTAAAAGATATGTTAAAAGAATTCAAGGAGAGCGTAAATGATTATAGAAAACAGTGATTTTAGGAAATTAAAGGAAAAACACGCAAAAGAGATTTTATCTTTTTTGCTTGATTTACAAGAAGAATTCAGTATAGTATGTGCTTATGAAGACATAGATTTTTCTCCAAAACTACCCGAACATATCTCCAGCGCATTTAAAGACGTAATAATATTTATCTTAGCAAATTACACTCTCTCAACCGCAAAAATAGAGGGTGAAAATCTAATATTTGAAGCTGGATTTGGGGAAGAAAATTTCGGAAGTGTAGTAACAGTCCCGATAGAAAACATCATTCAGATTTTAGAAGACGAAACTCCTCTTTTTATAAATGTGGCAGCTACACTGCCTAAACCTAAAAAGCCTAAAAACCCTTTTGAGCTAAATCCTAGAAACAAAAAATTTATGAGCGAATAAAGCTTAAAATCGCTTCTATATCTTTTGTTTTTTCTTTATATGTCATATATATTTTTCTTTTAAGATTTAAATCCTTAATTTTAGCCGCAAATAATTTTTTTTCTTTAAGTTCGTCTTTTATAACCATTTTTGAAATAATGGATACAACCTGCTCATGGGAATTCATAACGGTAAACTTCAATGCCGTAGAATTATGAACGATACTTATGATGTTAAGCATATCGCATTCAAAATGTTTTTCTTCAAATTCTTTTTTTATAAATTCTCTTGTAGAAGAATGAGGCTCTCGACATATCATTTTATAATTTTTTAAATCATCAAGGTCTATTGTAGGAGGAAGGGGTTTATTGGAAAAAAACACCAGCTCATCTTCTAGCCATTCAACATAATTAAGACCGTTATTTTTTTTCTTTGTAACAAAAGCCAAATCTATAGCGGAGTTTTTAACGTCTTCAAATAAAGCATCATTACTTTTAATTATAAGATTAATTTCTTTACCTATAAGGGTTTTAAAATATCTTATACACTCAGGAAGATTATAGTTTCCCACAGTAGGACTAGCCCCTATTAAAAAAGGAGAATCTAAGTTTTTAAATTTTTCTATCTTTTTATCAAAATCTTCTAAAAAATTTTCAAATTCATTTGCTATTTTTAAAAAATTTTGCCCGTCCTTCGTAAGGATAACCCCATTTTTCTTTCTTTCAAAAAGAGTAACTCCTAAAAAATTTTCCAAAATTCGAATCTGCTGGGTTACAGCCGGCTGAGAAATTCCTAATATTTTACTGGCTTTTGAAAAACTGGACTCTTTATTAATTACCAAAAACGTATAAATTTTATCCAAATACTTAATAACCATCTCCCCACTTTAATATTTTTTATAAGAATTATAACTAAAACTTATAACTTTTTGCAAAAATTTTTTTGATATAATTAAAATAAAAAGTGAGGAATATGAAATTTTTAGAAGAATTAAATGAAGCACAAAAAAAAGCCGCTACGCATATAGACGGTGCTCTACTTATATTAGCGGGGGCCGGAAGTGGAAAAACAAAAACAATTACCACCAGACTTGCTTATCTTCTATCTTTAGGAATAGACCCGGCAAGCACACTTACCCTGACTTTTACGAATAAAGCCGCAAGCGAAATGAAACAAAGAGCCCTTAATTTAATTGGAGACAATATATCTCATCCGCCGTTACTCCTTACATTTCACAAGTTCGGGCTTATATTTTTAAAACTTTATATACATCTTTTAAATAGAAACAATAATTTTGTTATTATCGACAGTGACGACCAGAAAAAAATATTAAAATCCATATCTTCGGATTTACCTCCAAATTTTATGAGCAAAGAGATAAGCAAATACAAAAATTCTTTTTTGTCTCCGGATGAAGTTTATAACTTGGCAAATGAAAAAGTTTATAAACAGATGGCTTTAATTTATGATAAATATCAAAAATATCTTCTTGAAAACAATTTGGTAGATTTTGATGATTTATTATTATTAACATACCAAATTCTAAATGAAAATGAAGACCTGGCAAAAGAAATAAGTAACAAATACCAATACATTATGGTAGATGAATATCAGGATACCAATGAAATTCAACTTTTACTTTTAAAAAAACTGTGCTTAACCCATAGTAATATATGTGTAGTAGGAGACGACGACCAAAGCATTTACGGCTTTAGAGGGGCAAACCACAAAAATATTTTAGAATTTGAAAAAGATTTTAACGCAAAGGTTATTAAACTCGAACTGAATTACCGCTCTACCAATCAGATACTAAAAGCTGCAAACAATCTTATAAGTTTTAATAAAAACAGATATGATAAAAAACTGATATCGGCATTAGGAGATGGAAAAGAGGTCGAAGTTATAGAAAACTTTAATGAAGTGGCAGAAGC
This sequence comes from Caminibacter sp., assembly GCF_053999135.1. Lineage (NCBI taxonomy): Bacteria > Pseudomonadati > Campylobacterota > Epsilonproteobacteria > Nautiliales > Nautiliaceae > Caminibacter > Caminibacter sp. The sequence goes on along the minus strand of NZ_JBMXVQ010000071.1, from coordinate 31,089 downwards.
TGAAACAATAGCAAAAAGAATAAAAAAATTAATTCAAAACGGCGTTTCTCCAAATGAAATAGCTGTTCTTTACAGAATAAACGCACTTTCCCGGTCTATTGAAGATGGACTTAGAAGTTACGGCATTAACTACAAATTAGTCGGAGGTATGAAATTTTACGAAAGAGAAGAAATAAAAGATTTGATAAGTTACTTACGCCTTATAGTAAATCCCAACGATGATTACTCATTTAAAAGAGTGGTAAACAAACCCCGAAGAGGAATAGGAAAAACAACTTTAATAAAACTTGAAGAAGCAAAAAAGGATAAATCTTTTATAGAATTTATAAAAGAAGACGACCTTAATTTTATCAGTAAAAAAGCAGCTAAAACCTTAAAAGATTTTGTCCAGTTTATAAACTTTTTAAGTAAGCTTCCTATTGAAGAAATTCCTGAAATTTTAGAAGAGAATATAAATCTTTCAACTTCTTATAAAGACGAGGATAAAAAAAGAAACGTAGAAGAATTTTACGGAATGATAAGAGAAAAAAAAGATTTAACTTTAAGAGAATTTTTAAACGAACTCTCTCTTGAAAGCGACCAGGACAAACTATCTGATGCTTTAATAAACGTTATGACCATTCACGCAAGCAAGGGACTTGAGTTTGAACATCTTTTCGTTATAGGATTGGAAGAAGGATTTTTCCCTTTAAACGATGCCGATATAGAAGAAGAGAGGCGACTAGCTTATGTAGCCATTACAAGAGCAAAAAAAGAACTGGTACTTTCTTATACAAAAAGCAGATATTTAAGAGGACAAAGAACTCATGTGAACAAAAGCAGATTTTTAACGGAAGCCGGCCTTATAAAAGGCAAAGTAGCCCTTAAAGAATCAAATTCTTTAAAAGTCGGGTCCCTTGTAAAACATAAAGTATTCGGCACCGGAAGAGTTATAGGCATAAATAAAGCGGGAAATAAAAAGAAACTTAAAATAGATTTTGGAGGAAGCGTTAGAGAAATTTTAAGCGATTTTGTGGAAAAAATATAAAAGAGGAAATAATGAAAAAATGTAACAATATGATTTTTGTAGCGAACAAACCTATGTTTATCAGTTCAAATAAATTTCTCTCTCAGTTAAAAAAGAAATATGGAATAAAAAAAATGGGATTTTCAGGAACTCTTGACCCTTTTGCATGCGGATGCCTTATTATAGCTTCGGGTCAATATACGAAACTGTTTAGATTTTTACAAAAAACTCCAAAAGAATATATAGCGACATTAATGCTTGGAGCGTATTCGCCTACCATGGATATTGAAAAAATAGAAAAAATAGAAGAAGTAAAACCTTTAACCACGGAAAAAATAAAAGAAGTATTAAACTCGTTTAAAGGCAAACAAAAACAACTGCCTCCAAGATATTCGGCAAAAAAAATCAACGGAATAAGGGCCTACACCACAAACGGCAAAGACTTTCTGGATAAAGAAATAGAAGTAGAAATCTTTAATATGGAACTTATAAATTATTCTCATCCTTTTATTACGTTTAAATCAAGCGTAAGTGAAGGTACCTATATAAGAACTCTCGGATTTGACATAGCTAAAAAACTAGGCACCGTAGGTACTCTCACATATTTAGAAAGAACAAAGGAAGGGAAATTCATATATGAATGTGAAAAACTTCTCAACCCTCTGGATTTTCTCAAAATTCCTCAAAATTTTTATTTAAAAGAGAGCGAAGATTTGCTTTTAGGAAAAAAACTTGATATAAATGATTTTAAATTAAAAGAAAACGGAGAATATTTTGTAAAATACAATAACTATTTTGCAATAATAAAAATAGAAAACACGGAAGTAAAATATCTGTTAAACAGGATGGAGTTATGTTAGTAATATCAAGAAAAGAAAATCAAAAAATAAAAATAGGCGAAGATATAGAATTAGTTATTGTAGAAATAGGAAAAAACCAGGTAAAAATAGGTATAGACGCTCCTCAAAATATAAAAATTCTAAGAGGAGAACTGGTAGAAGAAATTACAAAAGAAAATAAAAAAGCAAATAAAGAGATAAGTTACGAACAATTAAAAAGTTATTCAAAGGCGCTTTTATGAAAATAAAAGCTTATGCAAAAGTAAATATCTTTCTAAAAATAGTAGGACATGACGGAGTTTATCATCTGTTAAAATCAAGATTTATGAAAGTAAAACATTTATATGATGAAATAGAAATAGTAGAAGCCGATAAATTTAATATAGTAGGAGATATCAACTGTGTTTTAAGAGACAATACGGTTTTTAAAGCTTATGTAGAACTTACTTCAAAATATCCCGATATAAAAAAATGGTTTATAGGAAAAGAAATAAGAATAAACAAAAACATTCCTGAAATGGCCGGACTTGGAGGAGGAAGCAGCGACGCAGCTGCATTTTTAAGATTAGTAAATGAAAAAAGCGGTCTTAACTTATCAACACAAGAACTAATAGAAATAGGCAAAAAAATAGGAAGCGATGTTGCTTTTTTTATTACGGACGCTGAAGTCGCAGATGTTTACGGCAGAGGAGATATTGTAATCCCTAGAGATGAAAATGCTTTAGCTTTAGAAATTTTCACCCCTCCTATAGAATGTTCCACACCGGCAGTATATCAAACATATAAACAACATTTTTTTAACCCACAAGACAGTGATTTTGATAAAAAAGAAACATTAGAATTATTAAATAATTACAAACCTTCAGAATTAAACGACTTATTAAAACCGGCCCTTATGCTTTACCCGGATTTATATAAATACCAAGATTTCGGATTTTTTAGCGGAAGCGGCAGCAGTTTTTTTAAATTAAAATAATCATCCCTCTACATTAAAAGAATCTTCTTTTGCTTCTTGATAATATTTTTGAAGCTTCTTAACTTCTTGCATATCATTAAAAAGTTTTAACTTCTCTTTTTTTAAAATTTCATTTGCCTTATTTATAAAAGACAAAATTTCCTGAGCTTCTTTTATAGAGGAAAAAGAAGGCTCTTTACTGGAAATTTCTATAATTTTCCCTATATCGTTATTAATAATAGCTAATTTTAATTCATTTAAAGAAAACTTATCCATTTCAAAGACCCGTTTCTTCTTTCCATGCTTCTATCAAGCCTTTTAAAACTCTTATAACATCATCTAAATATTTCGTTTCGTTTTCCAAATTAGCTTTTGCAAGCAATTCCAATTGATAAGCATAAAGACCGTTTAAATAATATGCAATATCCCCTCCTTTTTCAAAGTCAAGCGCATTTATAAGTTCTATAAAAATATTGGAGGTTTTTATAATATATTTTACTTTTTCTTCTATATCTCCTTCTTTTATAGCTTTTTTTGCAAAATTAGCAAATCTTAAAGCCCCTTCGTAAAGCATTAAAACCAATTTTTCCGGTTTGTCTATATTTATATTCATCTGATTATAACTGTTTAAAGCTTTATTATATGTCATTGTTTTATCCTTTATTTAGAATTAATTGCTTGCTGAATTGCCATAGTCAATGTCTGACTCATAGCGTTAAACTTATTTATAGATTCGTCATATGCCGCAAACTGTTTAGCCATTATTTCATATTTTGTTTCTAAAAATTTTTTCATAGCATCCTTTCTGTCCTCATATCTATCTTCTTCATCCTTAATCTGTTTATCAAGGAGATTCAAATTTGAATTATCCCCAGTTATGCTGGTTTCAAAATCTGTTTTTAAATTAGTAAAAGCCGTTTCAAAAAATCGTTGGGTCAAATCAGGTGCCTTTTTATATGATTCTTTAAATTTACTTTCATCAAAACTCAGCATTCCGTTTCTATTTATAGAAAAACCTACATCGGTCGCCGAAAAAATTATATTTTCGGTATATTGATTTCCATTTCTATCGGTTTTTGTTACCTTATCGGTTAAAACCACTCCGAAAATATCATGGCTAAATTTACTGCTAAGCATCGTAAAATCGCTATCCCCCTGAAAAAGACCCACATTACCACTATCTTTATCATATGCCGTTAAACTTTGAAGATTTGAAACCATTGAATTATAATCTGCTACAAACTTTTTAATGGACTTTACTATTTCATCTACATTATTATCTATTTTTACCGTAGATTTTCCTGTTGAGGAAAGATTAATAGTAACTCCCGGTATTAAATCCTCAATGGTATTACTCTCTCTTTCCACCTCAACCCCGTTATAAGTAAAGTTAGAATTTTGTGCCGTCTGTAATCTGTTTGAATTACTAAAATCAGTATTATCATTAAAAGACGTCGTTAAATTAGAGTCATCAATCGAAATATCTCCGATTGCCTGAATGTTAAATTTAATTTGACCGTCTACAAACTCGGCACTTATTCCCAATGAATTTCCTTCACTGTCTTTTAATCCTCCATTATTAATAGCATCAATAAAATCACTAACAGTAGTTCCATCTTCCACATCCATTTGGTAATGTTCTCCGTTTACCGTAGCGGTAAACGTTTGAGTACTTCCTGTACTGTTTACTACATCGGTATCTGAATTATATACTTTAGACTTATAATCGGTTGCATTTAACCCTAAATCGTCTATTTTTGAAAAATCAAATTTTATAATATTATTTTTTCCGGTTTTATCTGCTTTTAAAACAAGTTTATAAGGATTATCGCCAATTCCTGTATCTATAATACTTGCCGTCACACCAGCACCGGCATTGTTAATAGTCTCTTTTAAATCCTCCAACGTAGCATTTGCTCCTATATCGATACTTACGCTTTCATCCCCAAGTCCTATTTCAAGAGTAACGCTTTTATCTGATGAATTTATAACAGAATCGGGAGTTGCAAATCCTTTTGACTCAAAAACGTCGTTTTGAGCAAGCTGTTTAACGTCAATAGTAAATTCCTGAGGTTTAACACCGTCTTCAGCTTTGACACTAACACTGTTTCCATTCACATTTGTATTAACTTTTGCAAAAAGAGTCCCATCGGCTATATCCAAAATATCTGTTTTTACAGTCGAACCTATTGTAATAAACTGAGAAAGAGCAGACTCTTTTTTTTTCAATAAATCGAGTTTATTTTCTAAAGGATTTATCATAAGTTTTTCATCAGCTTTTTTTAATTTATCTATCACATCGTAATTTAATACACCGCTACCAATCCCTAAAGAGCTTAAAGTACCTAGTTCTGCCATTGTTTACCCTTTCTTATCAAACAATAATCCTATTAATTCTCTCATTTTTTCCATAAGTTTTAAAGCTTCCAACGGTGGAAACTGTCTTATAATTTTATCGTTTTTTTTATCTACCACTTCCACTATTAATTCATTAACCTTATCATTAAATCTAAACTTTAAATCTTTATTTAAAGGATTCATAGCCTCATTTAACTCTTCTATAACTTTTTGTAATTCTTTTTTTAGCTCGTCTTTTGATTTTTTCTCTTCGATATGTTTTGAAACTTCCTGAACCTGTTCTACTTCATTTGAAGTTTTTTGCCTTTGATATATATTCTGGGAATAATCGTTTTTTTGAATATTGTTGTTTACTGAGCTGAAGATATCCATAACAGGCTCCTTTATTCCTAATAACATAATCGGCAAAACTAAAAACTTATTAATATTTTATGATAAAATTATGAAAAAAGGAAATTATGAAAGTAAAAATTGAATGCGATTCCCCACTTATTCAAAAAACGTTAGAATATTTTTTAAAAGATTATATAGATGAAAAAGGTGTTACAATTACCGATAATCCGGAAAAAGAAGGCATTTTAATAGGAAAAGATATCATAAAACCTTTTACAAAAACAACTCTTTTGCTACAATTGGAAAAACTTATAGGAAATCAAACAACTTTTGAAGAAGCACTTAATGATTTATGCGAAGAGTTCAAACAAAAATTAAAAAACCTCATAAAGGAGTATTATGGAAAAAGGTAACATAAAAATAATAGGAGGCAAATACAGAGGTAAAAAACTGTATATGGGAGATAAAGAAACCACAAGAAGCACAAAACAGATATTAAAAGAATCCGTTTTTAACTCTCTTCAATGGGAAGTACCGGATTCTACATGGGTTGAAGTATTTAGCGGAGTGGGAAGCATAGGGCTAGAGGCTATAAGCCGAGGAGCTAAAAAAGCCTACTTTTTAGAAAAAGACCCTGAAGCTGCTAAAGTCCTAAAAAGAAATATAGACTCATTAAAAGAAGAAGACAGGGAAAAATGTGAAATTATTTTAGGAGACAGTTTTGATACCATATGGGATGTAATAGAAAAATTAAAAAGAAAAAAAAATAAAGCTATTTTTTATTTTGACCCTCCGTTTGCTATAAGGGAAGGATATGAGGATATTTATGAAAAAGTACAAAATCTTATCAAAACCCTTCCTAAAATGAACGTTGAAAAAATTTTAATAGAACATCAAAGCGATTACGATTTTCCTGAACATTTAGGAAAATATAAAAAAACAAAAACTAAAAAATTCGGAAAAAGTTCCGTAACATTTTACGAATAGGAAAATATCATGAAAGCAAAAATTTTAATTATAACCGCACTTCTTTTAACAGGATGCGTAAAAAATTCCCCTTCAGTGGAAAAAGATTTAAAAACCACCGAAATAGAAAAGAAAATTATCGAACACTACCAAATATCTAAAAAAGCCCTTGCAAAAGCAGGAGAAAATTATGCATTTTTTTTACCTGACGCAAACGGAATAGCTATTTTTATACTTGATAAAAATTACAATCTTTTAAAGAAAAAAGTCATTCCTCAATTAATAGAAGGTAAAAAGCTCCTTTATAAAAACAATAAAATTTATCTTTTAGGTTATGACCAAAAAGAAAACAGGCCTTTAATTTTAACATTGGACACTAATTTAAATATAATTTCTAAAAAATATATAGGTAATAAATTTGATATACCTCAAGATTTTTTTATTAAAGAAAAACTTGTAGTGTTACTCACTACATACAAAAACAAAGCGGATATAGAAATAGTTGAAGGAGATAAAAATTATTTATTTCAGGCTCCTGATAATGAACTTGGAAAATTTATAAAACCGTTCAACGGGGGCATTATAATTATAGGTTCTATTCAACATCCTCAAGAAGACCTGTTTATTACTTTCATAAAAAACGGCAAAATCGTTTGGTCCAAAACTTATGATTTCGGGCTTGAGGATTCCCCTGTAAAAGTTGAAATAAAAAACCAAAATATAGAAATAGAAGTTTTATCTCAAGATTATATGGGAGCTGAAAAAACATATTACATTACTGTTGATAAAAACGGAACTATTATAAAGCATAAAAAAGGACTGGAATTTAAAGAGTTACCTTTAAGATTTAGAACGTAAAGAATAAAACTCTTTTTTAAATTCCTTAAACGTTCCTTTTATTATCGCTTTTCTCGCCTGTTTAACTAAATTCAGATAATAATGCAGATTATGAATTGAAGCAAGTCTAAAATATGTAAGCTCTTTTGCCTTGAATAAATGATTCAAATATGCCCTGCTGAAATTTCGGCATGTATAACAACTGCATTTCGGGTCTACAGGTGATTCATCAAGTTTATATTTGGCGTTTTTGATTCTAAGTGTTCCAAAAGACGTAAAAAGATATCCGTTTCTGGCATTCCGGGTAGGCATAACGCAGTCAAACATATCAACGCCTCTGTCAATCGCTTCAATAATATCTTCAGGTGTCCCTACTCCCATTAAGTATCTCGGTTTATCCTGAGGCATAAAAGGTGTAGTGGCTTCTATAGTATCATACATAAGGGCGTTTTCTTCACCGACACTCAGCCCTCCTATTGCAAAACCGTCAAACGTATGTCCTTCATATTCAATCGATACAAGGCTTTGAGCGCTAATACGTCTAATCTCAAAATCAGTCCCACCCTGGATAATTGCAAAAAGATTGTTTTTTTTACCTCTTTTTATATGATGAACTAAACTCCTATACGCCCATTTTGTAGTTCTTTCAATTGATTTTTTAATTCTTTCTTTGGTATTTGGAAGAGGAATCAAATCATCCAAAACCATCATAATATCGCTGTTAAGGTTATATTCGATATCTATAACTTTTTCAGGCGAAAAAAAATGTTTAGACCCGTCAATATGGCTTTTAAACCATATACCCTCATCAGTAAATTTAACATTATCACCAAGACTAAAAGCCTGAAATCCTCCGCTGTCCGTTAAAAAACTTCTTTTATATCCGCTAAATCCATGAAGTCCCCCGAGTTTTGCTATTGTTTCATCACCGGGCCTAAGATATAAATGATATGTATTCCCCAAAATTATTGGAGCGTCTAAAATTTCCGTCATATCAATAGCATCAAGGCTTTTAACCGCCGCAGCAGTACCAACTGGCATAAATATCGGCGTTTTTATTTCGCTATGGGCTGTTTTAATCGTGCAGGCTCTTGCATTACCATCAGTTGCGTCTATCCTAAATTCCATACACTGCCTTTTTTGAAATTATACTAAAATAAAACATATGATATAATTCTGTAAAAAAGGGACTGTTTGAATAAAATACTGATTTTTGCCGGGGCCCGAGAATCAAAACTGTTAATAGAAAAAATAAGTGAAAACTACTTAAATCTGGCTGAGTTTCATATTCTTTACGAAAAAGATGAAATTAAAGACTCTATAAAAGAAAAAGAAAATCTATTCTTCTATAAAATTAACTTTTACGCATACGATATTTACAAAAAATTTTTAAAAGACGATTTTGCTAAGATAATTATCTTTATAAAAAATAAAAAAGAAGCCGAATTTGTGCTTAAAAAAATAAAAAGCACTCAAACTCCAATACTTTTCGTAAAGTTTTGGCTTAAGTTTGAAATACCTCAGCAAAACAACATAGAAATAATAGACACCCCGGAAATCATTACGAATAAAATTATAGATTTTTTACCGGGAGTCCCTTTGTATGCAAGAGATATAGGACTAGGTATAGGAGAAATACTTGAAGTTGAAATTCCCCCCCACTCTCCGTTTGCTTATAAATCAGTCTCGATTTTTGACAGATATAATATAAAAGTCGGAGCCATTTACAGAAATAACGAATTAAAACTTGTAAGTAAAAACACTCTTATTTTACCAAACGACAAGCTTTTATTAATAGGAGACCCTACCAGGCTTAAAGAGATATTCAATCAGATTAAAAGCAACGTAGGAGCATTTCCCCAACCCTACGGCCAAAATATTTATCTGCTTTTAGATATGAAAAACATGGAAAAAGAAGAAATTTCAAAACTTCTAAAATCTGCTATTTTTTTACACAGAAAATTAAAAAATAAAAAACTTATAATAAAAGTAATAAATCCTTCTACGACATCTAAAATTTATAAACTTTTCAAATTTTCAAATATCGATATTGAAACAGACTATTTTACCGACTCTTATACAGAAGCTCTTTTAACGGACAGCGAAAAACTCAATATTGGATTAATTATTACTAATTCCCATTTTTTTTATAAATTCAAACATACTTTTTTTAACTTAAAAAAACCTATTTTTAAAGCTGGAGAGGAATCGGTTAAAAAATGTGAAAGTTTAAGCGTTATATTAAATGATAAATACGTAATAAGAATAGCTTCGGTTATATTCGATTTATCATATCAGCTTGGACTTAAAGTAAAATTTTTTAACGCCGACCCTGAAGAGTCTCATGATGAAATAATCAAATATTTAAGAACCCTCGCAAAAAGCTTTAATTTTACAAAACTTGAATTTATCAATTCAAAAGAAAATCCCATAGCGCTTCTTAGAAAAGAAAACAATACCTGTTTAATAGAAGCGTTTAGTAAACCTCCGGTAAATATAATTAAACAAATTCTTTTTCCTAAAATAGAATATTCTTACGTAATGCTGGATAAATTTAATCAATTCTTAATTCCAATAAAGGACGATTATGAAAGTAACAGTTAATACCCCAAATAAAACATATGATATTATTATCAATAAACTTCCGGAAATTAAACTTGATAAAAAAGTGGCAATTATTACCAATCCGAAAGTCAGCGGTCTTCATATTAATTATCTAACAAACAGATTAAAAGCAAAAGAACTTCATATAATTACCCTGCCTGACGGTGAAGAGTATAAAAACTGGCAAAGTATAGAATACGCTCTTAATAGACTTTTCGATGCAAAATTCGACAGAAATTCAGCTCTTATAGCTTTTGGAGGAGGAGTTATCGGAGATATGACCGGATTTGCCGCAAGTATTTTCTTAAGAGGCATTGAATTTATACAAATCCCAACAACCCTTCTTGCCATGGTAGACAGTTCAGTGGGCGGTAAAACGGGAATAAACAATAAGTATGGCAAAAACCTTATAGGCAGTTTTTATCAACCAGAAGCCGTATATATCGATACGCATTTTCTATCAACCCTACCAAAAAGAGAATTTGCCGCAGGAATGGCTGAAATTATTAAAATGGCGATAATGTTCGATAAGGAATTTTTTGATAAAATAAAAAAAGGCTCATTAAGTCTTGAAGAAATGATTAAAAGAAGCGTAGAATTAAAAACTATGGTCGTAAATCAGGACGAAAAAGAAAAAGGAATTAGAAGTGTTTTAAATTACGGACATACGTTTGGTCATGTAATAGAAAACCTTACAGATTATAAAACCTACCTTCACGGAGAAGCCGTGGCAATAGGAATGGTTATGGCAAACGAACTCTCTAAAGAGCTTGGATTTTTAAGCAAAGAAGAAGCAAATGAAATAAAAGAAGTTCTTGAAAAATACAATTTGCCTACTGATTTTAAAATAAAAGACCCTGAAAATTTTTACGAACATTTTTTCTTAGACAAAAAAACAGCCGATAATAAAATAAAATTTATTATCCCGGAAAAAATCGGTCAATATAAAATAGTAAAAGATATTGAAAAAGACAAAGTTATGAAAGTTTTAAAAAAGTTCAGCCGATGAGAGCGGTTATCCTTTTGCTTATTACCCTCTTTTTATACGCAAACGATATAAACGACTCTAAATTAAAAAATGAAATAAACACTTTAAAAGAAAATTTAAAAAAAAATGAATTTTACATAAGCTACCAATCTTATTTAAATTACAAAAAACTCGAAGAAAAATTAAAAAAATATAAAAGATTAGCCAGAATTAATCCTAAAAAATATAAAGAAAAACTTTTAAGTATCCAAACGGAATTAAACCTTTTAAAAAACAATCAAAATATTTTTGATACATTAATAAAATTAAAAGAACTTCCAAAACCTCCGGAAATAGACAATCCTTTTGCAATATTTACAGCACTTAACTATGAAAAAGAAATAAAAACAATTTTAAAACAGAATGAAGAAAACTATCAAAATTTTATTCAGACATATCAAACCCTCTTAAAATTAAAAAAACTTTATTCAGAACTGAAAATGAGCGACCCTCAACTTGAAAAACTGATAAATGATTTCCAAACAATAAACAGCGTATATAAAACAAAATTAAAAACTCTTAAAACCCAAGCGGAAATTTATATTCAAAAAGTAAATCAGTCAATACAAAAAGAGATAAACAAACTGATATATCTGGCTTTTTCCATAGGCATAAGTATTTTAATATTTACGTTTATAAAAATAGGAGTAAGAAAATACGTAAAAGATGAATCTATTTACTTAATCAATAAAATTATAAACTTTATAAATATTACGGTTATTATCATAATAATCTCATTTTTTTACATAAACAACGCAACTTATTTAATTACCATTTTGGGATTTGCCTCTGCGGGTATTGCCATTGCTATGAAAGACTGGTTTATGAATATTTTCGGATGGTTTGTAATAATGACCAGCGGTAATTTTAAAGTGGGAGACAGAATAAAAATATATCTACAAAACGGACAGGTTAAAATAGTTGGAGACGTAATAGATATTACGCTTACAAAAATAGTTCTTTACGAAGATGTTACCCTTACTACATACTTATATAATAAAAGAGCCGGCAGAATAGTATTTGTTCCAAACAACGTCGTATTTACAAATCCTATATTTAACTACACCCATCACGGACTCTCAACCGTATGGGACGGTATAGATATTACCATTACGTTTGAGAGCAATTACAAAAAAGCCGTCTATTTGGTTAAAGAGATAGTTAATAAATATGCAAAAGGATATACCGACATAACAAAAAGAAGAATTAAAAAACTAAAAACAATATATCATATAAAAAACGCAAACGTAGAACCTAGAGTTTATACGTTTATAGAAGAAAACGGAATTAAAATCAGTTGCTGGTATCTTAACAATTTTGCAACACTTAATTTAAGAAGCACTATTTCAGCAGAAATTTTAGAAGCCTTTTTAAAAGAAGACGATATTAAAATCGCTTATCCGACTTATACTATGAACGGTAAATTAAAACTCGAAAACGGAGAAAAAAAATATGAAGACCCTGCTCAAATTAAAACACCTCTATAAACTAAAAGAAGCGGGAATGGAATATTTCGAAGGCTTTGTAAGCGAAGAAAAAAAACTCAATATGCCAAACGAGCTTAAAGAACTTGAAAAAATATGCAAAACATGCACTCTTTGCGACCTTGCAAAAACCAGAACAAACGTAGTATTCGGGGAAGGAAACCCAAAAGCCAAACTGATGTTTATAGGAGAAGGTCCGGGAGAAATGGAAGATAAAACGGGGCGGCCTTTTGTAGGAAGGGCTGGAAAACTTCTTACAAAAATTATTGAAAACGTACTTGAATTAACAAGAGACGACATATATATAGCCAACATAGTTAAATGCAGACCTCCCAACAACAGGGTACCTACTATCGAAGAAGCTGAAACCTGCAAACCCTATTTATTAAAACAAATTGATATAATAAATCCTGAGATTTTAGTATGTCTTGGCAAAACGGCTTTTATGTATCTTTTAAATACCGATATGCCAATTAGTAAAGTCAGAGGCCAAATATTCGAATATAAAGGAAAAAAAGTGATACCGACATATCATCCGAGTTTTCTACTCAGAAACCCGTCAGCCAAAAAAGAAGCATATAAAGACTTTTTACTTATAAAGAGTATGTTATGAAAAAGTTTTTGTTTATTATTTTAACAGCGATTATTTCATTTGCACAGGTAAATCCTTTTGAGGATGTTTTCAGTAAAATTAATAATACCAATACACAAACAGAAGAAATCAACGAAATAAACACTACCAAAGAAAACAACAATTCTTTAATTACTTATGAAGAGTTTTTTTCAGATATATTCGAAAGTGAAAAACCAAAAATCACACTAGCAGTAATAATGGATAAAAAAAAGTTTTTTAAATTTGTCCCTTCGGTTATAAATTCCATAAACGCTTATTTAATTTATAAAAATGTGGACTATAATTTAAGTGTTTTTTCCACAGAAGACAATATAACCAAAATACAAAAAGAATACAAAAACATCATTTATATAGGTGATAAAAATTTTCCCGATATTAAAATATACAATCCTGTTTATAATAAAAACGATTTTAATTACACAAACGTAATATTTGGCGGAATAGATTTTGAAAATCAGATTAAAAAGTTTTTAAAATTCACCCAAAACGCCACAGCAATAAACGAACAAACAGAAATTTCCTCTTCTCTTTTAAAATATGAAAAAAAATATTTTTCTTTAAAAGAACTATTTTATCCTAATATAAACTACTATTCCTTAAGAAATGATTATATCTTTTTTAACGTATCGGCAGGCAAAACGGCACAAATTCTATCAAAACTCACCTATAACCAAATAAATACCAAACTACAGTTTTCGACACAGATAAACTACGACCCACTTTTAATAGCCATCACTCAGCCGCAGGATGTTAAAAAACTCATAATAGCAAATTCAATTATAAACCCTCCTGTAAAAATAGAAGATTATTCTCTTCTTTTAAACAGCGATATAAAATACAACTGGTTAAATTACGCAACCGATATACTTTTAAACAAAATATATAACGAATCTTTAAATGAAGATTCTTTTTATATGAACGACTTTGGAGTCTATATTTTTGATAATCAGACAGAATATAAAATAAAGCTTTATCAGATAATAAATCATGCTTTTAAACAAGTGAAATAGTTTTTTTGATATAATTTCGGTAAAAAAGGACACAAATGGCAACTTATGTAGTGGGCTTCCCAAGAATCGGTGAACAAAGAGAGCTTAAAAAAGCGTTAGAGAGCTATTGGAGCGGTAAAATCAGTCAAGATGAACTTAAAAAGACTGCAAGTGACTTAAGAAAAAGACACTGGACTTATCAAAAAAACGCCGGTATTGATATGATTAGCGTAAACGATTTCAGTTTTTACGACAATATGCTCGATATGACTGTTATGTTAAACGCTGTACCTGAGAGATACAAAGATATCGAAAATTGTATGGACAGATATTTTGCTATGGCAAGAGGCGATAAAGACCATAAAGCCATGGAGATGACAAAATGGTTTAACACAAACTACCACTATATCGTTCCGGAGCTTGATATTAATATGAATTTTAAATCAAACATCGATAAAATTACTACAGAATATAAAGAAGCAAAAGAACTTGGAATTGAACCAAAAGTAAACTTAATTGGACCAATTACTTACGTAAAACTTTCAAAAATCGTAAACGGAGACGAAAAAGCAATTATTGAAAAATTAATTCCGGTTTATAAAGAAATAATAGCAAAACTAAAAGAATTAAATCCAAACGTCATAATTCAAATGGACGAACCTTATTTTGTTACAAATCCTACAAAAGAAGACTTAGAACTGCTTGAGAGAGTTTATAATGAACTTGCAAAAGACGCTAATATTTACGTAGCAACTTATTTTGAACATTCAAACGAAGCAAACGAAGTTTTAGCTAAAACTCCTATTAAAGGTATGTTTTTAGATTTCGTAGCAGGAAGCGAAAATAGTATTAAAGCCTTAGTAGATGCCAAAAAAGAAGTAGGTATCGGTATTGTAAACGGAAGAAACGTATGGGTAAATGATATTGAAAAATCAGCGGCTTTTGTAAAAGGCCTAACTGAAGCGGTTGATAACGATAAAGTACACGTAGGAAGCAGCTGCAGTTTACTTCACGTACCTTATACTTTAAAATATGAAACAAAAATGGATGAAGATATTAAATCGTGGATTAGTTATGCTCTTGAAAAACTTGACGAAATTAGAGTGATAAATAAACTTGTAAAAGATGAAAAACTTAGCGAATACGACAAAGAAGTACTTGAAGGCAATAAAATCGCAATTGCTACAAGAAAAACAAGCAAAAAAATTCACGACCCAATCGTTCAAGACAGAGTAAGTAACTTAACGGAAAAAGACAAACACAGAAGTATGCCGTTTGTTGAGAGAATTAAACTTCAACACGAAAATTTAAAATATCCAGTTCTTCCAACAACTACTATCGGAAGTTTTCCACAAACTCCTGAGCTTAGAAAACTTAGACGTGATTATAAAAACGGAATTATTAGCGAAGAAGAATATAAAGCAAAAATCAAAGAAATGATAGCTGATGCTGTTAAATTCCAAGAAGAAATTGATCTTGATGTACTTGTTCACGGCGAATTTGAAAGAAACGATATGGTTGAGTATTTTGGTGAGCAGTTAAACGGAGTTGCTTTCTCTCAAAACGGATGGGTACAAAGTTATGGAAGCAGATGTGTAAAACCTCCTCTAATTTACGGAGATGTTTCTAGACCTAAAGATATGACGGTTGAGTGGATTACATACGCTCAAAGTTTAACTGACAGACCAATGAAAGGTATGCTAACAGGTCCTGTTACAATGCTTAACTGGTCATTTGTAAGAGATGACCAAAGTAAAAGAACTACTGCGTATCAAATGGCAATTGCAATAAGAGATGAAGTGGAAGCCCTTGAAGCAGCCGGAATTAAAGTGATTCAGGTTGACGAAGCGGCTCTTAGAGAAGGTTATCCTTTAAGAAACGAAAAAAGAGCCGATTACGAAGACTGGGCAATTACAGCATTTAGAATTACAACTTCAAGCGTAAAACCTGAAACTCAAATTCACACTCATATGTGTTATTCTGAATTCAGCGACATTATGGACGCAATTGAAGCTATGGATGCCGATGTAATTTCAATTGAAAATGCAAGAAGTGATAACAGCCTTCTTAAAATCTTTAAAGAAAGAGGTTATAAAGGTGAAATTGGACCTGGGGTTTATGATATTCACAGCCCAAGAATCCCTTCAACTGAAGAGATGGTAGAACAAATCGAAGCAATCTTAGAAGTATTACCTGCCGAAAAAGTTTGGGTAAATCCTGACTGTGGTTTGAAAACAAGAAAATGGGAAGAAGTTAAACCAAGCCTCAAAAACATGGTGGAAGCAGCTAAAATAGTCAGAGCTAAAAGCTAAAAGCTTAAAGCAATAATATGAAAATATTTTTATAGGATTTAATTTTAGGATTGAGGATTTAGAAAAATAAAACATTTAAATCCTAACCCCTATATCCTAAATCCTCATTCTCCATTTTCAATTCTCCATTCTCAATTAATATGCTATACTTTTAACAAAAAACCTTAAGGAGATTATATGAGAGAATATCTTTTTTCAAGTGAATCCGTAACAGAAGGTCATCCTGACAAAATGGCCGATCAAATAAGCGATGCCATTTTAGATTATATAATAGAAAGAGACCCTAATGCAAAAGTTGCATGTGAAACTCTTCTTAGTAACGGATACTGCATTATAGCAGGAGAGCTTAAAACAATAACATACGCTCCTATGCAGGAAATTGCAAGGGAAGTAATAAGAGAAATCGGATATACGGACGCAAGATACGGATTTGATTACAGAACGGCGGGTGTTTTAAACGGTGTTGGAGAACAAAGTCCCGACATCCGACAAGGAGTCGAAAAGGGAGAAGAAATAGGTGCGGGCGACCAGGGAATGATGTTTGGATACGCCTGTACGGAAACTCCTGAGCTTATGCCTCTTCCTATAATGTTAGCTCATAAACTTACAAAAAGGTTAGCAGTATGCAGAAAAGAAGCAATCATTCCATGGCTTAGACCTGATGGAAAAGCTCAGGTTAGCGTTAAATATGTAGATGGAAAACCTGTTAGTGTAGAAAAAGTAGTGGTATCAACCCAACACGAACCTGATATAAACTACTCCGAAATAAAAGAAGCGGTAATTGAAGAAGTAATAAAAAAAGTAATTCCTGCAAATATGCTCAGTAAAAATGTGGAATATTTTATAAATCCTACAGGTAAATTCGTTATAGGAGGACCTCAAGGAGATGCAGGACTTACCGGAAGAAAAATTATAGTGGACACATACGGAGGTGCAGCACCTCATGGAGGCGGAGCGTTCAGCGGAAAAGACCCTACAAAAGTAGACAGAAGCGGAGCATATGCCGCTAGATGGGTCGCAAAAAATCTAGTGGCAGCAGGAGTTGCAGAAAAACTAACTCTTCAAATAGCATATGCAATAGGAGTAGTTGAGCCAGTGAGTATATATGTAGACACTCATGGTACGGCAAAAGTTGACGAAACGAAAATAGAAGAAGCGGTAAAAAAAATCTTTAATTTAACTCCTAAAGGAATTATACAAAGCCTTGATTTATTAAAACCTGTTTACAAAAAAACAGCAGCTTACGGCCATTTTGGAAGAGAGGAATTCAGTTGGGAACAATTAAATAAAGTCGATGAAATTAAAGACTTTTTAAATATCAAATAATATGTCACAAATTGAAAGAAAAGATATTTAAACTCTTTTTTTTAAGCAGATATTAAGAATTTAATGATATATTTTTAAGTACAAATAAATTTAAAAGGAGTCGAAATGGCAGTAAAAATCACTGATATCTGTATTAACTGTGGGGCTTGTATTGACGAATGTCCTGTAGAAGCAATTGTCGATGACAGCGAAAACCCAACTGGAGAAGAAATTTATTACGTATACCCTGATAAATGCGTTGAATGCGTAGGATATTACGATACTCCTGCATGTGCGGAAGCATGTCCAACTGAGGGATGTATTGTTTGGGATGAATGTAAAGAAGGTCAAACTTGTCATCCAAACAGATGTGAACCTGGAACACCGGCAGTAGAAACTTGCTAATTCCCTCCCTCTTTTTTTCTTCAAAAAAATTTTGATATAATTCCTCTCTAAAACTTCAAGGAGAGAAAATGGAAAGAACTCTTTCAATTATTAAACCAGACGCGGTAGCAAAAAACGTTATTGGAAAAATCATTGACAGATTTGAAAGTAACGGTCTAAGAATTGCCGCTATGAAAAAAATAAAACTAACAAAAGAAGATGCGGCTAAATTTTATGAAGTACATAAAGAAAGACCTTTCTTTAACGACTTATGCGAATACATGAGCAGCGGTCCGGTTGTGGTTATGGTACTTGAAGGTGAAAATGCAGTAGCTAAAAACAGAGAACTTATGGGTGCTACAGACCCTAAAGAAGCTGCTCCTGGAACTATAAGAGCTGATTTTGCAGAAAGTATAGAAGCAAATGCGGTACATGGAAGCGATTCTCTTGAAAATGCTGAAAAAGAAATCGCATTTTTCTTTGCTCAGAGGGAGATTTTATAATTGAACGTTAATAAAACTTTAAACGGTCTTACCTTAAAAGGCGAGAGTGAAAAAAATAAAGACGGTTCAATTGTAATTAACGGAAAATTAGAAGGCATGGTGGAAGTTGAGTGTGTAAAATGTCTTAAACCTTTTAAAAAAGAGATTAACGAAGAAGTGAAATTTAAAGTCGTAAAACCTCCCTATGAAGGGTTTGATGAAGAATATGATATTATAGAACAGGAAAAATACGATTTAGAAGAAATATTAAAAAGCGAAATCGAATCTATAAAAAACGACTATAATATCTGCGATGAATGTAAAAACGAAGAATTTAACAAAAATTTTTAAGGAGACGTTATGGCAGTTCCTAAGAGAAGAAACTCAAAAACTAGAGCGGCAAAAAGAAGAACTCATTATAAAATAAAATTGAGTGCCGTTATTAAATGTTCAAACTGCGGTGCTTATAAAAGACCTCATAGAGCATGCCCTAGTTGCGGTGAGTATTAATGAAAATAGCAATTGATGCAATGGGAGGGGACTTCGGTCCCGAACCTATAGTAGAGGGCGTAATCAAAGCTTTAAAACAAAAAAATTTTATAGCGTATTTAGTGGGTGATGAACAAAAAATAAAACCTCTAGTACCTAAAGAATTCCATTCAAAAGTTAGATTTATAAATAGTGAAGATTTTATTAAAATGAACGAAAGCGCAACTGAGGCTCTTAAAAGAAAAGAAAGCACTATTTATAAATCTATCGAATTATTAAAACAAAAAGAAGTGGACGCTGTGGTTTCAGCAGGTCACAGCGGTGCCACAATGAGCCTCGCAACGCTTAAACTCGGAAGAATAAAAGGTATTAAAAGACCGGCTATAGTCACTTTTATGCCTACTATAAAAAAGGCCTATTCCCTTGTTTTGGATGTTGGGGCAAATGTAGATTGTGATGCTACAAATCTTTATCAGTTCGGCTTAATGGGAGAAGTGTATGCAAAAGTGGTCTTAAATAAAGAAAACGTCACTATAGGACTTTTAAGTAACGGAGAAGAAGAAAGTAAAGGAAACAGTATTACCAAAGAAGCATTTAAAATGTTAAAAAGCAAATTTGACAACTTTATAGGAAATGTCGAAGGCGGAGATATTTTTAAAGGAGAAGTTGACGTTATTGTAACAGACGGTTTTGTGGGAAATATTGTATTAAAAACAAGCGAAGGGGTAGCCGATACCATTTCAAAACTTATAAAAGATGAAATAAAAAGTTCCGGACTTCTGCAAAAAATAGGAGCCCTCCTTTTAAAACCGGTCTTTAAAGGGTTAAAAAAAGTAACAGATTACGCGGAATATGGAGGAGCTCCTCTTCTTGGCGTTAACGGATGTGTTATAATAGCTCATGGAAAAAGCAACTCAAAAGCTATAAAAAACGCTGTTTTCCAAGCTATAAAATATACTCAAAACGACGTAACAAATAAAATTCAAGAGTCTTTAAAGGTTCATTAATGTATGCTAAATTTACGGCCATAGGCGCTTATGTCCCGCCTAAAATTTTGACTAATAAAGATTTGGAAAAAATAGTCGATACAAACGATGAATGGATAACAAAAAGAACCGGTATCAAAACCAGACATATAGCTGAAAATGAAGTAACAAGCGATTTGGCATATAAAGCCGCTCTTGATGCTTTAAATAACGCCAATATGACAGCTGAAGATATAGATATGATAATCGTAGCCACAATTACTCCCGATTACTTTACCATGCCTTCCACTGCCTGTGTTGTAGCTGAAAAACTTGGCATTGTAAGACCTGCGGTAGACATATCAGCGGCTTGTACCGGATTTATATATGCATTAGCTCATGCTAAAGCATTTATTGAAAGTGGAATGTATAAAAACATTTTGATAATAGGAGCTGAAACACTTAGTAAGATAGTAAACTGGAAAGACAGAACCACATGCGTGCTTTTTGGAGACGGAGCGGGAGCCGCTATTATCAGTGCGACTGAAAATAAAGACGAAGCTATTATAGACATTGATATAAACGCAGATGGAAAATATAAAGATTATTTGATTACTCCTGGGCGCGGTGTAAAATATGGATGTGAAACGGATAGAATCTGGCTTGAAATGAAAGGAAACGAAACATTCAAAGTAGCTGTAAAA
The DNA here is from genome assembly GCF_053999135.1 of Caminibacter sp. NCBI lineage: Bacteria > Pseudomonadati > Campylobacterota > Epsilonproteobacteria > Nautiliales > Nautiliaceae > Caminibacter > Caminibacter sp. The sequence continues at coordinate 10,416 of NZ_JBMXVQ010000071.1, read as the reverse complement.
ACACTTTCTCAGAGTGTTAGAGATATTTTGGAAAGAAATCATATGACAAGTGATGATATAGACTGGTTTATTCCTCATCAGGCAAATTACCGAATTATAGACGCCGTAGCCAGAGCCATTAAAATGCCATCGGAAAAATCGGTTCTTACTGTACAGAAATACGGCAATACTTCAAGCGCTTCAATACCTATGGCAATTAATGATATGTACAAAGAAGGAAAACTAAAAAAAGGCGACATTATGTTGCTTGATGCTTTTGGCGGAGGATTTACATGGGGGAGCGCTTTAGTACCTTTTAATTAAAAAAATTTATGCTATAATTTCATCTCAATTCCAAAAAGGAGCTCGCATGCCAAAAATGAAAACAGTTAGAGGGGCTGCTAAAAGATTTAAAGTTAAAAAAAGTGGAAAAATTAAAAGAGGAAGCGCTTATAGAAGCCACATCCTTACAAAAAAATCACAAAAAAGAAAAAGAAATCTAAGACAGCCTAAATACGTAGCGAAAACAGACATTAAAGAAGTTAAATTAATGCTTTGTATGTAATTTAATTTTTAGTGAAGAAACGGCTAAGTGAAGCATAAAAGCTTCCGCGCTTAAGCGCTAAGTTGCAAGAGATGCACGCCAACAAAAAGGAGATATAATGAGAGTAAAAACAGGTACTGTTAGAAGAAGAAGACATAAAAAAATATTAAAAATGGCAAAAGGCTTCTACTCAGGTAGAAGAAAGCACTTTAGAAAAGCAAAAGAACAAGTTGAAAGAAGTTTAGTTTACGCTTTTAGAGACAGAAAACAGAAAAAAAGAGATTTTAGAAAGCTTTGGATAGTCAGAATTAACGCTGCTTGTAGATTAAATGATATAAGCTATTCAAGATTTATAAACGGTCTTAAAAAAGCAAATATTGAACTGGATAGAAAAATTCTTGCCGATTTAGCAATGAACGAACCTGAAACTTTTGCTAATTTGGTAGAAAAAGCAAAAGCGGCTCTATAATTTTGAGCCTCTTTTTATTTTATATAATCTTTCACTTTTTCCCTCAGCACTCTTTTTAACACTTTTCCTGTAGCATTTTTAGGCAGATTATTTACAAAATAAATATGTTTTGGCAATTTATAATTAGCAAGTTTTGATTTGAGATATTTTTTAAGGTCTCTTTCGTTAATTTCCATATTATCTTCAGTCTCTATAAAAGCAACAGGCACTTCCCCGTGAATATCATCTTTAAGCCCTATAACAGCACACTCTTTAACACCCGGAAACTTCAAACATATCTCTTCAATCTCTCTTGGATAAATATTGACGCCTTTACTTATAATTAAATCTTTTTTTCTATCCAAAATATAAATGTATCCGTCTTCATCCATTTTTCCAATATCTCCTGTTAACAGCCAACCGTTAATAATAGTTTCAGCCGTAGCGTCTTCCCTTTTGTAATAACCCTGCATTACATTATCGCCCTTAACTATTATCTCACCCGTTTCTCCTAAAGACACTTCTACCAGCTCTTCATTGACTATTTTTACTTCGACTTCCGGAATCGCAGGACCTACAGAGCCCGGTTTTTGAAGATAAGGTCTGTTTACAGCAACAACGGGAGAGGTTTCGCTAAGACCGTAACCTTCTAAAAGTTTCCCTTTTTTAAATTTTTTTGAAAACCTTTCAAGCACTTCGCCCGGAAGCGCAGACGCTCCGGAAATATAAAATCTTACTTTATTAAAGCAATGAAAATAAAAAGGCAGTTTAGCCCTGCTAAGAGCAGAATATACATCCGGGACTCCCGTAAAAATAGTTACTTTTTTAAGAAGAGTCTGTTTTATGATATTATTAAAAGGCATAATAGAACGGATAACAACAACAGGCGAAGCAGAATAAAGAGGCAACAACAAATTCACAGTTATGGTAAAAGAGTGAAACATTGGAAGATAGGCTATAAACCTGTCTTTTGAAGTAATTTTAACTATTTCATTAACTCCCAAAATGTTTGAAAAAATATTTCTATAACTTAACATAGCGCCTTTTGGTTTACCAGTTGTTCCTGATGTATAAATTATAACAGCCAAATCGTCAATATCCGGAAGCTCTATATGTTCATGAGGTTCTAAATTTGAAAGTATTTCGTTAAAAGAAATATTGTCTTCATCTACCCTATCACAATTTCCTTCCCATATAATCTTCTTTATTGAAGTTTTGTCTTTTATATTTTTTATATTACCAGCAAGCTTTGTAGAAGCTATCATAATCTCCGCTTCAACGTCATTTAAAATAAAAGCGATTTCATCTTCTTTTAAAAAAGTATTAACAGGGACAGGAATCGCTCCAAGTTTTTGAATTCCAAGTAACGCTATTATATATTCTAAAGAATTCCCTACATAAAGAGGAATTTTATCCCCTTTTTTAATATTCATTAATTCCAAAGCTCTGGCAAAAGAATCCACTTTTCTTTTAAACTCATTCCATGTCACTTTCTTATCATCTATAAAATAAGCGGGTTTTTTAGCAAATTCTTTTGCATTTCTTTCTACTAATTCGTAAAAATTATTATAAAGATATTTCATATCCTACCCTCTTTGGTACTGATTAAATACGCTCAACAAGAAAGCAAATTTTTAAACATTTCGTAAAAGCTAAAATTTACAATTGTTTTACTTTATTTACTCAGTACCCCCTCTTTTTATGCTATTATATCAAATAAAAAGGCGGCATATGGAGCTTCCGAAAAACGAACAGGAGCTTTTAAAAAACCTAGAAACACTTATAGCCCAGACTTATGAAGTTGAAAAAGAGTTTATCGAACTTAAAAATATTTTAAACGGAGTAATTGAGTTTTTACCTCAGGCTTTATGGGTTATAAATAAAGAAGGCGAAATAATAGTAAAAAATTCAAAAGCGGACGAATTTAATTTTATACCTCAGGAAGGAGAAATAGAATTTAACAACAAATATTATCTTGTACAATCATCCGCAATAAAAGATAAAAAAATTATAAGCGCAACAGATATAACCCAGCAAAAAAGAAACGAAAGACTTATAGCCATGGGACAAATGGCGGCGCATTTAGCTCATGAAATAAGAAATCCGATAGGTTCTATTGCCATTTTAATTTCTATTCTTAAAAAACAGTGCCCAAGCGAACTGCTTGACGAAATGAAAAGCGCAATTTTCAGAGTGGAAAGAATTATAAAATCAACCCTTCTGTTTTCAAAAGGAATTCAGCCTAAAATTAAAAAGTTTTTATTAAGCGAATTAAAAAAAGAATTGGAAAATTCCATTAAATATTACTCCTATTCAAAAGAGATAAAGTTTTTATTTTTCCTGCCGGATATAGAAATAGAAGCTGATTTCGACCTTATTTTACTTGTATTGCAAAATATGATATTTAACGCTATAGACGCTATCGAAGAAGATGAAAACGAAGAAGGGATTATAGAAATACTTTATCAGCAAAATGATAAGTATCATATCATCAATGTCTACGATTCCGGCAAAGATTTTGAAAATCCGAATATTTTATTTGAACCTTTTAAATCCACAAAAACAAAAGGAAACGGTCTTGGACTTGCATTAAGTCTTGAAATATTAAAAGCACACGAAGGAAAAATAGAACTTGCTAAAGAAAAAAAAGGATTTAAAATTTTTATACCAAAAACTATCCAAAAATAGTATGGTTACAATCTTCTTCTGAAAAATCAATTCCCTCTTTACATTCAAACGTACCTGTGGTGGCATTATAATCTACTTTTAAAATTTTCCCCTCGTTAAAATAATATTCATACTCATTTGTGGAAGGTTCTCTCCAACAGCCGTTTGTTTTACCGTCGTTGCAGGAAGGCACGGCATTTTTGATTACATATGAAAATACACGAGAAGTGTTAGCCCCTTCATCAAGCTGCTCTGGATATCCGTTTTCATTTAAATTATGCTCAACCCCGTCAGCACCTTTAAACGTTTTCATATTTTCATTTATAATCCACTGACCGTGTATATTTTCTATAGAAGTTAAAACAGCGTTTATAGTAGATTTTACGGCGGATTTTTTACTATTATCCACTAAACCGCTAAATCTGGGGATAGCCACGGAGGCTAAAATCCCCAATATAACAATTACAAAAATAAGTTCTATTAAAGTAAAAGCTTTTTTTACCATGTAAGTGTTACAGTTGTGTTATCGTCTCCGATTATTTTTTTACATTTATCATATGCCACTGCATCACCAGCTTCATCAAATGCTTTACAGTTAATTGAATAGTTAACTTCTTTACTACTCATATTGATTTCAGATACTGTATAGTTATTATCTCCTGCACTAATATTATATTCGTAAGTGTTAGGATTTACTGCACTCCAACCTTTACCTTTTAGAGTAACGATATCTGTTAAGTTAAAATCTTTTTCAAATTGTTTATTTTCTAAACCTTTATAGTTAACACCAACTTCCACTGCCTGCTGAGCTGCATCTACTGTAGTTTTAACAACACTGTTAACCTGTGCATTTTGTTTTAGATTTAAGAATTTAGGAACTGCAACTGATGCCAATAAACCGATAATTACAATAACGAAAATCAACTCAATAAGAGTAAAACCGCTTCTTCTCATTGTGAACTCCTTTTCATTTTTTTTGTCCTTGCTATTATAGCATAAATAAATCGGTTTTTTTCAAAAAAAGTTTAGTTTTTTTAACAAAAATTTAATAATTTTTTATATATTTGAAATTTTAAATTTAATAAATTTTTATATATTTGAAATTTTATATATAATCCAAAGCGCAAAAGCCAAAATAACAGTACTTATCACAGATGCCACTATACTTCCCGTTTCAACATTCATAACAATTCCTTTTATTTTATTGCTTCCGTAAGATTCCACATAGGAAGGAAAATACCTAAAGCCAGGGTAATAACAAATCCGGCAATTGCCGCAATTAAAATAGGCTCAATCAATACAGCTATATTATCGACAAGATATCTGTATTTATCAAGATAATATCTGCTAATTTTACTTAACATCGCAATTAAATTTCCGGACTCCTCTCCCGCTTTTACCATTTGAATTATCATATTTTCAAAAAGACCCGTATCTTCAAACCCCTGAGTAATACTTCCGCCTTTTTGAATAGAACTTTTAATTAATTTTAACCTGTTTTTTAAATATTCGTTATCTACTATATTAATTGCATTATCCAAAGCATCGATAATAGGAATTCCTGATTCAAGAAGTCTTTCAAAAACATACATAAATCTTCCTTTCATTGCAAGTTCAATAACATCACCTACAATATATATTCTAAGAATAAGTTTGTCAAACAACAATTTAATATGGTAGTATTTTTTATATAGAAAAGATAAAATAACAAATCCGCTAATACCAAAAGTAAGAATATAAGGACCAAATTTTCTTACAGCGCCCTCTATCCAAAGCAAAAACCTTGTAGGCAAGGGAAGTTCCGTTTTTAACTGGGCAAAAATATCTTTAAAAGGAGGAATCACAAATAAAATAACCACAATAAAAGCCACCACCATAGCAAATATAATAAAAACAGGATATCTAGTAGCCTTTTTTAATCTTTTTCTGTTATCTAAAATCTCCTGCAAAATAGTGGCTAAATCTTTAAGGGCATTTGCTAAATCCCCACTCTCTTCACCGAGCTTAATAATTGAAATAACCAAATTTCCAAAATAATCCTCATATCTTGAAAAAGCATTATAAAGACTGCTACCCGCTTGAATATTATAATAAATATCTTGAAAAACCTTTTTAAGTTTTTTATCTTTTATAGTTGTCATAATATTTTTTAAGACATCATCAATCCCTATTCCCGCATTTAACAACACATACATCTGATCAAAGACAGATAAAAGCTCTTCAATATTTACTCTTGAGAAAGAAAGGTCTTTAAAAATTTTATTTATAAATGTTTTCTTTTCTATTTTTTTTACACTTTTAAAAATACCTAACTTTTTTTTTCTAAAAATCTCAAGAGCCTGAACCATAGAATTTGCTTTTATAACAGTTTTTTGGACTTTACCGTTTTTTATATATTCAATTTCAAAATACATCTACTTTTACCACCCTTAATATCTCTTCAAGAGTTGTAATCCCTTCTTTTAATTTTTGAACCCCATCTTCCACCAACGTCACAAACCCATACTCTTTTGCCACTTTTACTATCTCCTGCTTATCTTTACCTAAGGCTATTAAATGGGAGATTTTTTCATTAATTATAAGGATTTCACTTATCATTTCCCTTCCTAAATATCCTGTAAAGTCACATTCCTTACAACCGCTACCTTTATAAAATACAATTTTTTCTTTTAAAAACGGTTTTATAAGTTCTAATTCCTCTTTTGAAGGATTATACATTGTTTTACAATAAGGACATATCCGTCTGATAAGTCTTTGGGCAACCACTCCTATTAAAGAATCTGAAACCAAATAACTTTGAGCCCCCATTTGGACCATTCTTGTAATAGTACTTGCCGCATCGTTGGTGTGAAGTGTAGCTAAAACCAAATGACCGGTTAAAGACGCCTGTATTGCAGCATCAAGCGTATCCTTATCCCTGACCTCACCTATCATAATCACGTCCGGGTCCTGCCTTAAAACACTTCTTAAAGTGGAAGCAAAAGTTATTCCTATTTTTTCATTAATAGGTATCTGTTGAATCAGGGGAATTTCATATTCAACGGGGTCTTCAATGGTAATGATTTTTTTATCAATTCCTTTTACTTCATTTAAAGCGGCATAAAGAGTGGTGGTTTTACCGCTTCCGGTAGGACCGGTTACAAAGATTATACCGTAAGGGGAATGACGAATAATAGTCTCAAATCTGTTTAAGTTATATTCGCTCATTCCAAGTTCTGTAAGCCTTAAAAGGATTTTTTGCTGGTCAAGAATTCTTATAACAACCGTTTCACCATGCAGCGAAGGAACGGTTGACACCCTGAAATCATAAATATGATTTTTATAGTTTCTTGAAAATCTACCGTCTTGAGGCTTTCTCTTTTCGGAAATATTCATATTCGCCAAAAGCTTGATTTTAGAAACCAGAGGATAGTAAATTTCTTTATCAAAAGAAAAAATCTCTTTTAAAACTCCGTCAATTCTAGCCCTTATCATAATATTATGTCTTAGAGGTTCTATATGAATATCGGTAGCTCTTTTTTTAATAGACATCTGCAAAATTAAATCCAACAATTCTTCAACAGCACTTATATTTTCTCCACTACCTTCTTTTAATTCTTTTTTTACTTTTTTTATAAGTTCGTTTGTAGAAATATATATTTTTAATCTTTCAAGGGCTGCTTTTATATCCCTGCTTAAAGCTATAAAAATTTTTATCGGTTTTGTAGACATTCTTTCTATCATATCAAGAACGTCATAATCCAAAGGATCGGCGGTAGCCACATAAATAAAATCTTCATCCGATTTAAAAGGCAAAATTAAATGTTTTTCTAAAATATTGTAAGGATATTTATTTAAAAAATCATAATTTATTTCTTCTCCAAATATATCTATAAAAGGAATATTTAACTGTTTTGAAAGAGCTTCTAAAATCTCTTTTTCCGAAACAATTCCCAACTCAAGAAGAATTTCTCCGAGTTTTTTATAAATTCCTTTTGATGCATACTCCTGCTGCTTCTTTAAAGCCTTTAAAAGGTCTTCTTTTGAAATAATCCCTTCTTTTACTAATAAATCCCCGAGTTTTACCTGTTTTCTTATCATTTATAAATATGCCTTTTTATTAATCTTCTGTTTAAATACTCGTCTATTACCATTTTATCATTTTTTATATATAAAATAAATTTATTTACGCCTATTTTAATAAAATATTTTTTCCCTTTTTGAGAAAAATCATCTCTTTTCAGTTTTTCAAACAAAACCGAAAAAATATAATCCGTTTTGGGAAAAGAAAAATCCTTAAGATTTATATCTCCGCACAAAAAAGAGTATATAAGTTTCTGCTGCATATAAAGAGTAGAAAAATATAAAGCGTTAAGGCGTGATGATTTTAACTTTTTTAATCTGTTAATAACTGAAGGAAGTACATAAATTCTGTCGCTTCTTACGCAAGAAACACCTATAATACTTAAAATTTTTTCATTATTCGAATAAGTTTTGATATTTTCCCATTTACATATTTTTTTATATTTTTTTAATTTAAAATCATCGACAATACCGGCTAAAACCAATACCGGAATTAAAAACAAAAAACATTTTTTCATTTTTGCATCTCTTTTATTAAGGTTTCTATTTCTAAAGAGGGGTAATATCTGTTATACAGCCTCAAAATTTTAACCGCTTTTTCTTTTTTACCTAAAGCGTATAAAGATTTAGCCGTAATAATCCATGAACGTTTATCTTCCTTATTTTGTATATTGGCGTTTTTAGCCCATTTTATCGCTTCTTTATAATCTCCTCTTTTATAATATTCTTCCGCTATAGCAATACAGTTTTCATAAGGAGGAATTACCCTGGTTGAGAGTATTTTTTTATTTTCATATTTTATATCCTCTTTTATATTCTTTTTGCTTATTTTTACAGGTTTTTGTTTTTTGACTTCGGTTTTATTATGCTCTTTTTTTACGACTTTTTTATCAACAGTAATATTTAAATCGACTATAGGGGTAAGTGTTGAGGATTTAGTCTCTATTTTTATTTTTTGATATTTTACCATAGCAGGATTTTTATCAGATTTATCAAAAAATACATAACTGCCAATCCCAACTCCCATACAGGAAAATAAAAATAAAATCCACAATAACGTTCTTTTTAATCTTCTTTTTTTACAAAGTCTCTCAAGCTCATAAAACGTCATCTTAAAACCCCAGTTCTATAGCGCTCATTTCAATAATGCATGAATCTATCTTTTTATATTTTAAAGAATGTTCAAAAGAAAAATTAAGTAAGCTTAAAGCCGTAAAAATAAATTTTTTTGAAAGTCTAAAATTTCCTTTTGTATATTTATAAATTTTTTTAAGATTTTTTTTGTTTACAAGTTCATATCTGTTATGTTTTATAAATTTGGACATCACAAATTTTTCAAACTCGCTAAAAGAGAGATTGGGCATATAAATTTTATGAATATATCTTGAATTAAATTGAGGAAAAGCGGCTATTTTTTCACCTTCTTCCTTATGCATAGCAAAAATAATCTGATAACCCCTGTCACTTAAAATTCTGAAATATTCAAGCTTTTCTTTTGAAAGCAGCTGAGCTTCGTCTATAAGAATTTTTTTATAAGCTAAATCAGAAGAAGTTATTTTTTTATAAGGGGTACTTATTAAGGAATATTTTTTAGGATAGTTATATTTAATATATGAAAACATAAAACTCTTCCCACTTCCCGGGTCTCCTAATAAAAATATAATATTTGATTTTGAAGAAATTATCTCTTCTTTAGCTATATCAAATTCAAAATAATTAAACACATCTTTTGGATTGATAACGTCTTTAAATTCATTTATTAAATCACTTAACATCCAAATCCTCTAAACTCGGAAGTTTTTTATATCCGTAATCTTTCAATGAAGTGTTTTTATTTAAATCTATAATTCTAGGCGTAATTACGAAAACAAGCTCTTTTTTATTGGAAAATGTCTCTTTAGAAGAAAACAGATACTTTATTAAAGGTATTTCTTTTAAAATAGGAACACCGTTAACCTGTAAGCTTTTATCATCGGTAATTAATCCTCCTAAAACCAGTGTCTGATTGTTTCTTAATTTAACGGTTGTTATCAGCATATTGTCTTTTGTATCAGGGGGCCTGTCTCTTTGAGGATTATTTATTTGATTAACATCCTTAAAAGCACTTATTCTAGGATTTATATTTAATATAATCTCATCATCGTCACTTATTTGAGGAGTTATATCCAAAAGAACGCCTACAAACTTTGATTCTATTTCATATTCCACAGTCGGATTATCACTTTCATTATCTATTTTTGAAGCATATTTGTAATAAACGGTGTCTCCAATACTTATTATAGCTTTTTGATTATTTAAAGTTACTATTTTAGGATTTGATATGGAATTTACGTTTCCGTTTTTTGCCAAAAAATTTAAAAAAGCACTCATATTAAAGGTGGCAGCATTAAATATAGAAGATTTTCCTAATAAATAGGTACTTCTAACAGGAACCCTCTCAGGTGAAGCAAAAAATTCATTTCTATCATTTGAATATCCTAAACTTACAGATAACTGAGCCCAATCAATTCCGGTGGTATGAGAAGCGCTCAGCTCCACACTGTAAATTTTTACATCCACCAATACTTCTTTGGTAATTCTATTACTTAATTTTTCCAAATATTCAGCAATTTCTTTTAACTGTTTTTTATTCCCTGTTACAGTTATAAGTCCCGAGTTTTTATCTATCACGGGAGGTTTATAATCTTTATCTATATTTTTTAATATCTGAATTAAA
>NZ_JBMXVQ010000070.1:0-13783 GCF_053999135.1 Caminibacter sp. | reverse complement strand
ATTTTGTAATATCTCCGTCTTTTTGATATGTGGCGGAAGTCGCTCCACAGGTGCCGGCGTTTGAAATAGGCTCGGATGTATATACGAATTTTCTGTTTTCTCCTAATCCTTCGATACTTGCTTCAATCCCTTCTCCGTCTTGTAAGTTTATGGCATCCCCGTTTGAATTAAACAGTTCCCCTACGTCGTCCGCGCCGATAAAGCTGTTTCTTATGCTTTTAATTGAATCGCTATTTGTAGGGGTTCCGTTTAGTTTTGATAAGATATTTGTTAAAAGGTTGTTTGTAGAAGTTGAATCTACGCTTATCCTGTTTTGCGGGTCTGTTATTTGCCCGTCTCCGTTTAAGTAAACACTGTATTCGGATCTTCTGGTACTTATACTGTCATAATATTTTACCCCTGCACTGTCATGCGTTATGGCAAAATTAATCTCTTCAAGCAGTTCTTTTAAATTTTGAAAATTTTTATCGTGATCATTTGAACTTTTTCCGTATTTTAAGGTAATAGAATATGATTGATTTGCTATATTTTTAATATTTAATACCAATTTGTCATTATCAGGGTCTAATGAAATTTGTTTTCCTTCGGCATCGTATAATGAATTTATATCCTGCAGTAAATCAACGGTGGCTCTGGTAGGGGCTTTTTCCGTAATATGGTCTCCGCTGTTAAGATTTGCTTTAAGTTGTATTTTGCTTGTGGCTTGTGCCGGTGTAGTGAGTCCGGGAGGGATTTTTATCGGTTTTATAGGAGTGGTTGAGTCTATTTCATTGGTATCAGGATTAGACAACCATCCTTGAACGATATAACCGTTAGGGTCCACAAAATTTCCGTTTGCATCAAAGGTAAAATCTCCCGCTCTTGTATATTTATAGGTTTGTCCTCCGTCTTCACTGACTACAAAAAAACCGTCACCGCTTATTGCCATATCGGTGTTTTTATCAGTATTTTGAATACTTCCCTGTTTAAAGATCGTTTCTACTGCACTGACGGTTGTTCCAAGCCCCACTTGAAATGAATTTTTGCCTCCTAAGTTTCCTTGAGGGGCGGTTGGAGATTTGAGCGTTTGATATAACAAATCCTGAAAATTTGTTCTACTGTATTTAAATCCGACGGTATTGACGTTTGCAATGTTATTTGCTTCAACGTCCATAGCGACTTGATGGGCGTTAAGTCCGCTAACCCCGCTCCATAAACTTCTCATCATGGTTTTAACCTTTTTTTTGTATTTTCAAGCAATTTTTGTTCCTATCGTTTTAGATTTATTGCTTTTTGTATCATTTCATCACTGGTAGTTACGGTTTTTGCCGCCGCGCTAAATGCTTTTTGAGTAATAATAAGTTCTGTCATAGCCTGCGAGAGCTGAACGTTTGATTGTTCAAGCATTCCGCTTTTAATATATGCTATTTTTGTTGGATAAGATGAGTGACTAGTATTGTTTTGAGCAAAAAAATCTTGGTTTGTTATTAATTTTTCTCCTGAATTGGGACTTTCCATAAATAAATTATTTCCAAGAGAAGAGAGACCTTGAGAATTTTGAAAATGAAATATCGGTATTTTTCCAAGTACTGCTTCTTTTGAATTATTAAAATAAGCAAAAATAGTTCCGTTATTGTCGATGCTTAAACGTTCTAATTCTCCTTTAGGAAAACCGTCTTGAGAAAATATAGTGTTATAAAGAGAAGAGTTTTGCAGAGTTAAATCTAATTTTAAGGTCATACCGTTAAAAGTAATTGTATTAGGAGTGAATTTATTGTCTTTATAAATTAACTCTTGAGTGGTTAATGGTGTATCGTTTTCGTCTAATACGTTTAAAAAAAATTTGTCTTTGTCGTTTCTTAAAAAAGAAAAAGTTAAAGGGTGTTTGTCTCCTTTTTCGTCGTAGTAATAGCCGCTGAATTTTTGTTCGTTTAAATAAAGTTGATTGGTAGTATGTGTTGTTTTTGCGGTTAATGATTTTGGGAAAATAGAAGTAAAATCTTTTATCGTTTCCGTTGAAGGTTTCATAGTTAAAGTGATGTCTTTATCGGAATTATTTTGAAATTTAAAACCGCCGTTTTCAAATGTTATGTTTATATTGGTATCTATATTTTGTGCTAACTGATTTAAAATGGAAGTGAGTTCTTTGTTTGTGTGAAATTCGTTTTCTTTTGTAGGAGAGGAAGAGTAACTAATCCTTTCAACGGCAACATTTTTAAAAACGGAATCGTTTGATTGTATTATTAGTTTGTTATATCCGCATATTCTTATACCCTCATCAGTAATGGCATTTCTTACACCGTATTTATTAAGTTCGTCTGAAATGGCTTTTTTTACGTCATCTGGGGTTGTTGACGGGTCGGTAAATTCAAGGTTTATTTTATGTCCGTTAATGACTGAATCTATGATTAAAGGTGTGTTTATCTCTTTTAGTGTAATGTCGGTATATACTAAATTTTGATCAATTTTAAAATCTCCAAATCCCGCTATTATTTCATTTCCATCTTCTATATTTACAGGAATGTATTTGTCGTCTTTTTGGATATATTCAACACCTAATATTGCGTTTTCATCGCTTAAATAGGGATTTTGCATTTTATCAGTAAGCGTAGCCTGAAGGGATAAATTTTTTGATACTTTTGCAGGCGATTGTAAATTAGGGGGTAATTTTATTTTTGATAAATCACCTGTTAAAAGAGTATTGTCATCAAAATTTACCGAATTATTTTCGTTTATTATTAAATTTTCATCGACAATATTACTTTCTCCCTTATAAAGCATTACCCCCTGTAAATAATGACCGTTATCATCAACTAAATATCCTTCTTTGTCAATATCAAACTGTCCGTTTTTTGTATAAAAATCGTCAACTTTAAAAAAAGCGTCTCCCACTATAGCCATATCAAAAGGATTATCGCTTTCAACAATGCTCCCTTCTGAAAAATCTTTTGCCGTTGAAAACAGGGTGCTTCCAAGTCCAACGTCGGATGTTATGGGAGATGTTTTAAGTGTTTGGGAAAAAATGGTGGAAAATTCTGGAATATTTTTTTTAAACCCTACAGTATTAATATTTGCAATATTATTTCCCCATGTATCAATACCGTTTTGAAAGCTCATCATCCCGGTTATGCCGTTATAAAAGGATGTCGTCATAAGTATCCTTTATTTAATTTTGCCATTCGTAAATTTCTTTTATTTTGTTAAACGGATAATATTGGCTTCCAAGTTTCGCATAACTTTCTCCGTTTTCAAATTTTACAGATTCTATAGGATATGCTCCAAGTGCAGTTTTATGGGTAGAATTATCTGTAGAAGTATATTGTGCCGTTACTTCGTATGTATCATTTGCAACTCTTTCTCCGTTGTCATTTTTTAAATCCCATTCAAAACTTAAAACTCCTTTTTTATGAGCTTCAAGAGGGAAAGTTTTTATAATATTTCCGCTTTTATCTTTTATTTGAACGCTTCCACTTGAAATATCATTTCCAAAATATAGTTCAAAATCTGCTTTATCCATTTTATCAGTAACGTTAATATATCTTTCTTTAGTATCCGCCATTTTTCCTATAGCACTTATTACGCCAATTCTTTGGGAAGTATTTATGGTTTCAGAGAGATTATCAAGAGTCGTTTGCATATTTTGATTCATTTCCATTGTTGAAAGATAAGCTGTTTGTTCTAACATTTTATCGGTATCCATAGGGTCTGTCGGGTCTTGAAGTTCAAGTTCTTTTAAAAACAGCTGCATAAAAGCATCTTTATCAAGTTGTGATTTTGGGTTAAATACCATATCTTTTGAAGAAGCCGTAGGTGTTTTTGAGTCTATATTGCTTACTGTTGCCATAGCTTAGCCTTTTTTATAGACCAAGCAAATAGCGTTCCTTTTATGCATATTGATAAGGTATTTCTATAATTAGCTCCTCCTCATCCTGTTTTTTTAGTTTTTGATTTTGTCTATACTCTTTTTGATTTTGATTTTGCTGTTGGTTTGAATTAAAGCTCATATTTACATCACTGTATCCCATATTTACAAGGGCTGATTTTAATTCGTTTTGATTAATCTGAAAAAATTGCATTGTTTGATGTGATGAATTTATCTGAATTTGAAGTTTTTCCCCTCTGTGAATTAACGTTACTTCTACTTTTCCTAGCTCTTTAGGGTTTAATTCCATAGAAATTTTGCTAAGAGGAGGTTTATAATTTTCTATTGCTTCTTTAAGATTGTTTGCAAAATGTGTAAAGGTTTGTTTTGCTTTTATGACCTGCTGTTTTACCTGAACGGTTTTTTGTGTCGGAGTAAAATGATTAATATGGTTATTTGGCTCTTCTTTTTTTAAATTGTCGGAAATTTTATCTGATGGAGCGGTTTTTATATTTTCTTTTTTAATTTCTTTAGTAAGTAAGTCTTTTAAAGAAAACGAGTTTTGGGAGATAGTTTTATTTTCTATATTTTTTGTTTGTTTAAATTCCTCATGTTTTTTAATATTTTTAGAATGTGTTAATAAAATCTGTGATGGAATTTCTAATTTTGAAACGTTTAAATTATTTTTTGGTTTTTCTTTAATTTGAGAGAGAACTATTTTTTTTAAATTGAGCTCTTTTTTGTTGGCAAATTCTATTAGTTTTTCGATAGAGTCTGCGTTTTTAATTTCTTCGGTGTCTTTTTGGGAGAGATTTAATTTTTTTACGGTCTGTTTTTGAAGCAGAATCTCTTTTAAAATATTTAAAGCGTTTGAAGGTTTTGCGGTTGTTAAAGAGGTTTGATTTAAAGATTTTTGAATTGTTTTGAAAATTTGTTCTATAGAAAAAGAAAGTTGGATTTGAACGGTCTCTTCTTGCGTTAAATTTAATTTTTCTTTGTTTTGTATGATAATGTTTTTTAAATATTTTATTTGTTTGGGATTTTCAATAATATTTTTGGAATTTTTTAAAATATTTTCTAGTTTTTCGATAGAGTCTGCGTTTTCAATTTCTTTGATTTCTTTTTCGTTCAGATTGAGGCTTTTTACGGTCTGTTTTTGAAGAATCACTTCTTTTATTGTCCGGATGGGATTTTGTAAAACCTCTTTTTTATTTGAATTCTTAAAATGGTCGTCTGGGAGAATTTCGTTTAAAGCGTTTTGAATTAATTTTAAGATTTGTTTTAATGAAGAAGAATGTTGTATTTCTTTAATTTCTTTTTCTCTTAAATTTAATTTTTCTTTGTTTTGTATGATAATGTTTTTTAAATATTTTATTTGTTTGGGATTTTCAATAATATTTTTGGAATTTTTTAAAATATTTTCGAGTTTTTCAATAGAGTCTGCGTTTTCAATTTCTTTGATTTCTTTTTCGTTCAGATTGAGGCTTTTTACAGTCTGTTTTTGAAGCAGCACTTCTTTTATTGTCCGGATGGGATTTTGTAAAACCTCTTTTTTATTTGAATTCTTAAAATGGCCGTCTTGAAGAGAATTTAATATCTGAGGTAGAATTTCTTTTAATTCACTGTTTTCTTTTTGTATAAAATTTTTTTGTTTTTTTTCTTCGAAATTATTTAACTGAATTTGCTTTAAAACATCTTCTATTTTTGGAAGTTTAATGTTTTCTGTTTTAGCTTTTTCAAATAATTTAATAAGTTCTTCTTTAGATATATTAAACGTTTTTAAAAGCTGCGGGATTTCTTTTATAGGGGTTTCTTTTATTAAATTCAATATAAAGTTTTCTTGATTTTTTGTGAACTTTGGGTTTGTTTTTTGAGAATTTGGCTCAAAAAGAAGTTTTTCAAGCATTAAAAGCCTTTTTTGGTTTTAATAGCAAATTTTATTCCTTTTGGATATAATTGCAAAAATTTTTTAAAGGCAATTTATGAAAAACATTAGAAATATAGCGGTTATAGCTCACGTTGACCATGGTAAAACTACCTTAGTCGATGAACTTCTAAAACAATCAGGAACGCTTGACAGCAGAAAAGAACTAGGTGAGAGGGTTATGGATTCAAATGACCTTGAAAAAGAAAGAGGAATTACCATTCTTTCTAAAAATACGGCTATTAAGTGGAACGATTATAAAATTAATATTATTGATACCCCGGGACACAGTGATTTTGGTGGAGAAGTTGAGAGGGTGTTAAAAATGGTTGACGGGGTTTTACTTCTTGTTGATGCCCAAGAAGGGGTAATGCCCCAGACTAAATTCGTTGTAAAAAAAGCCCTTTCTCTTGGCTTAAAACCTATTTTGGTTGTAAATAAAATCGATAAACCCGCAGCCGAGCCCGACAGAGTAGTTGATGAGGTTTTCGATTTATTTGTAAGTATGGGGGCAAGTGAAGACCAGCTGGATTTTCCTATTATTTATGCGGCGGCTAAAAACGGAATAGCAAAATGGGAACTTGAAGACGATAATAAAGATATGACGCCGATTTTTGAAGCAATTACCAAATATATTCCCGCACCTACCGGAGATGAGGAAAAACCTCTTCAAATGCAGGTATTTACACTTGATTACGATAATTTCGTAGGTAGAATAGGAATTGCCAGAATTTTTAACGGGAAAGTGAAAAAAGGTGAAAACGTTACTCTTGTAAAAGCCGACGGAGAAAAAATTAACGGAAGAATTACTAAACTTATGGGATTTTTAGGACTTGACAGAATAGAAATAGACGAAGCAAAAGCAGGGGATATTGTAGCGGTTGCCGGATTTGAGGCTCTTGATGTCGGAGATACGATTGCCGATAAAGACAATCCCGTACAGCTTGACCCGCTTCATATAGAAGAACCTACAATCAGCGTAATTATGAGTGTAAACGACTCTCCTCTTGCGGGGACTGAAGGTAAAAACGTAACGGCCCCTAAGCTTAGAGACAGACTCTTTAAAGAGATGGAAACGAATATCGCTATGAAAATAGAAGAGTTAGGTGAGGGTAAATTTAAAGTAAGCGGAAGAGGAGAGCTTCAAATTGCAATATTGGCTGAAAATTTAAGAAGAGAAGATTTTGAATTTTCTTTATCAAGACCCGAAGTTATTATTAAAGAAGAAAACGGCGTAAAACTTGAGCCGTATGAATATGTAGTTGTTGACGTGCCTGATGAATATAGCGGGGCGGTAATTGAGAAACTAGGAACAAGGGGCGGAGTTATGAAAAATATGATGCCTCTAAGTGACGGGACTACAAGAATTGAATTTGAAATGCCGGCTCGCGGACTTATCGGATACAGAGGTGAATTTATGACCGATACAAAAGGTGAGGGAGTACTTAACAGTTCATTTTTAGAATTCCGTCCGGCTACAACCAAGCCTTATACGAGAAAGAACGGGGCTCTTATTTCCATGGAAAACGGAACGGCTACGGGATATGCTATTTTTAACCTTCAGGAAAGAGGTAAAATGTTTATAAAACCGGGGGATAAAGTTTATAACGGAATGATTGTGGGAGAACACAGCAGAAGCAACGACCTTGAAGTTAATCCTATAAGAGGTAAAAACCTTACAAACGTAAGGGCAAGCGGAAGCGACGAGGCTATTAAATTAGTACCTCCTGTTGAAATGACGCTTGAGAAGGCTCTTGAGTGGATAGAAGACGATGAGCTTGTAGAGGTTACTCCAAAATCTATCCGTGTTAGAAAAAAATATCTTGACCCTACTGAGAGAAAAAGAATGAGTAGGAAAAAAGATAAATAAAGACTTTTCTTCTCCTTTTTTCTTATAACTTTTTCTTATATCTTGCTTATAATTATTACTTATTTGTTAAAATTCTCTACAAAAAAGGAGCGGTATGAAAAAATTTTTGTTTTTAGCCGCTTTGTCGAGTATGGTTTTTGCAAAAACCGTTGATTTTGATTCGGTTTTAAAAGAGGCTTTAGAAAATAATTTGGAGTTAAAAGCCAAAAAATTGAATATCGACAAGGCAAAATCTCAGCTTGAAGAAGCCAAAGGTTATGACTGGGGTAAATTGATTTTTTCTGAAGAAGTCAGCAGGACAAATAACGCAATGTATGTTTTTGGTATGAAGCTTGGAAGCCGAGAAGCTACGTTTAGGGATTTTGGATTTGCTGATTTTTTAGCCAATATGCCTGGGCTTATGGCTGGGACCACATCTGGAGATAAAGTTTTATCTATTCAACCAAAAGATTTGGACCATCCCGGAAGCAGGACTAACTTTAATACAAAATTTGTATATGAAGTTCCGATTTTTACAGGATTTAAACTTAAATATGCTAAAGAGATGGCAAAGCTTCAAATTCTTGCAAATAAATTTAAATTTCAAAATGATAAAAACAAGTTGGCTATAGAAGTATTAAAAGCTTATAACGGTGCGGTTGCGGCAAAATATTTTATAGACGCTTTAAAAAAAGCAAAAGAAACCACTACTTCTTTTGTAAAAATGGTTAACGATTTTTATAATCAGGGAATGGCCACTACTACTGATTTGCTTGAGGCTAAAAAAAGAGACACTGAAGTTGACGCTATGATGATAGAGGCTAAAAACAAATATTCTTTAGCTCTTGCATATCTCAGATTTTTAAGCGATGATGAAGATATCAGCGATGTGGGTGAATTTAAAAATTTAATACCTAAAAATGCTTCTTTATACAAATTAAAAAAAATAGCCATAAAAAACAGAAGCGATTTAAAGTGGATGAAAAAAAACGTGGAAACTATGAAAGCGAAAATAAAATTTGAAAAATCAGCCAAATATCCTATGGTTGGGGCCCATTTGGAATATGGATGGAACGATAATAAACTCACTTTAAGCAGTAAAAAAGATTATTATCTTGCAGCTGCGGGTATGAATTGGAATATTTTTGATAAAAGTATAAATGCAAAGGTGCAGAAAAGCAAAATAGAAGCTATGCAGACTAATTATTATTATAAATATATGAAAAAAGGTATAGCTTTAGAAGTTGAACAGAAATATTTAAATTATAAAACAAAAAAAGCCGTGGTAAAAGAGAAACTGACCAGTAAAGAACTTGCTGAAGAAATTTTGAAAAAATATACGTTTATGTATAAACAGGGAATGATAACTATGCCTATTTTATTAATGAAAGAAGCGGAAGCGAGAAAAGCGAGAGCCGAACTTATAAAAGCGAAATACGATGAAGCGTTGGCTGCCGCAGAATTAAAAAAAGCACTTGGAGATTTAGTAAAGGAGAGTAAATGAAAAAAATATTGGCGTTTGGTCTTAGTGCAATAGCTTTATTTGCATTTGAATTTGGAGTTGCAAAAAAAGAGGTAATTGATATTAAAAAATCTTATGTTGCTAATGTATATTCTCCAAAACAGGTAATGGTTGCCACAAGGCTTATGGGATACGTAAAATCTATACCTGTAGAAGAAGGGGATGTAGTAAAAAAAGGCGATTTACTTTTTGAAGTTGACCCGGCTGATATATATTCTATGCTTAATCAGGCAAGAGGAGCGGTACTTCAGGCAAAAAGCGGTGTTTTAATGGCGGAAATGGCTTATGCGGATGCTAAAAGAGATTATGAAAGATTTAAAAACCTTTATGAAAACGGGGCGGTTAGCAAAAGAGATTTTGAAAAAATGAAACTTAATATGGACATAAGAAAAAAACAGGTGGATATGGCAAAAGGGATGTTAAAACAAGCAAAAGCGGCTCTTCAAAGGGCTAAGGCTCAATTAAAATACGCAAAAGTTAAATCTCCTATTGACGGTGTTGTTACTATGAAAATGAAAAAAGTGGCCGAAATGGCGCTTCCGGGATATCCTGTAGTCGTATTAAGCGATATTCATACTATTAAAGCCAAAAGTTTGGTAAAAGAGAGCGATATAGAAAAATTTAGACTTAATATGCCTGTGGATATTTATGTTCCCGCTTTGAAAAAACATTTTAACGCAGAAGTTTCTTCCATTGTTCCGGCGGGGGATGATTTTACTCATTCTTTTTTAATTAAATACTCTTTTAAAGAGCATCAAGGACTTCTTCCTGGAATGTATGCTAAAGCTAATATTGTGATAGATAAAACAGAAGCGGTTTTAGTGCCTTTTGCGGCTGTTACCACAAGAGGAGGAATAATGGGGGTATTTGTTGTAGAAGATAATAAAGCTAGATTCGTTCCTGTAAAAGAGATAGCTCAGATTAAAGACAATATAGCGGTTAAGGGGTTAAGAGGAGGTGAAAAAGTAATTCTTTATCCTCCTGCGAACTTAAAAGACGGACAAAGTTTATAGGAGTAATATATGGAAAGACTTGAAAAACTCAAAAAGCTGATTGAGGTTAAGAAAAAAGAGCTCGAACTTAAAAAAAGTTCCGGTTCTTTTGATATTAATGAAATAAAAAAACATGAAGAAGAATTAAAAGCTCTTGAGGAAGAATTAAAAAAATTAGAAAGCGAAATATCCGTTAAAGAACAAGAGCTTGAGAGAATAGAAGAAGAACTTCAACTAAACATTGCAGGTAAACTTGCCAGAATGTTTTTGAAAAATCCTCTAACACCTGTACTTGCAATTATGTTTATGCTTATGGGGATTGTTGCCGTATTATTTACTCCAAGAGAAGAAAATCCTCAAATAGACGTTCCTGCCGCAAATGTTATTGTAGTTTATCCAGGGGCCAGTTCAAAAGAAGTTCAAAACGTTATAGTAGACCCTCTTGAAAGAACGCTTAAAGCTATGACCGGTGTTAAACATGTTTACGGTATGGCTATGAACAGTGTTGGAGTGGTTACCGTTAGATTTAAAGTCGGTCAAAATAAAAATAAAAGTTATTTTAAAATTTATGACAGGGTTATGAGAAATATGGATAAACTTCCAAAAGGGGCTTGGCAGCCTCTTGTTAAACCTATAGATATTGACGAAGTACCGATAGTAACTCTTGCAATTTCAAGTAAAAAATATGACGATGCACAGCTTTATAGAATAGCCCAGCGACTGTTGTCTCCTTTGGCTGAAGTTAAAAACGTAAGTATAGTAGGAATTAAAGGAGGACATAAACGACAGTTTAATATTATTGTCGACCCTCAAAAACTTGCCGCTTATAACCTCTCTCTTGGACAAATCGCCAAAGCCCTTAAAGGCGGCAACGTGGATTATCCTTTAGGAGGTACAGAAAATAAAAAATATTCCATTCCTGTGGAATTTGACGGGTTTATTGATTCGGTTAAGGATGTTGAAAACTTAATAGTGGCAAATTATATGGGAAGACCTATTTATGTTAAAGATATAGCTAAAGTTGAAGACGGGGTTGATTTTCAAAATAAACATAAAACTTATTTTGAAGGCGGAAAAGCGTTTTATGAAGACCCTAAATTAAGCGGTAAAGAAATTAATAAATATCCGGTAGGTGAAAAATTAAATCAAGTTACCGTATTTATAGGGAAAAAGAGAGGTTCAAACGCTGTTTTTGTAGCCAATGATGTATTAAAAAAAGTTGAAGAGCTTAAAAAAGATTTACCTAAAGACGTTGATATTTATGTTACCAGAAATGACGGTCAAAAAGCAAATCATGCGGTTAATACGTTAATTGAGCATTTATTGATTTCTCTTGGTATTATCGTAATTCTTTTAATTGTAATGCTTGGATGGAGAGAGGCGTTAATCGTTGCTTTTACCGTACCTCTTATTCTTTCTATTACGTTATTTATAGGCATGCTTGCCGGACAGACTATTAACAGAATTACCCTGTTTGCCCTTATTCTGTCTCTTGGTTTATTGGTTGACAGTGCCATTATTGTTATTGAAAACATTCATAGACACTTTGAAATCGGGGATAAACCTAGAGAATATGCTGCGGTTTTTGCAACTAACGAAATAGGAAATCCTACAAATATAGCCACTCTTGCAATTATTTTAGCGTTTCTTCCAATGTTTTTTGTAACGGGGATGATGGGACCTTATATGGGACCTATTCCTTTTAACGTTCCAGTAGCGATGATTGCCTCTTTGTTTGTTGCTTATATATTTACACCATGGGCCGCGGTTAAGTTTTTACCTGAGCATAAGCATAAAAACCATGAACCGTTTGATATAAGAAAAACAAAAACATATAAAATTTTTCACTCTATTTTAGACCCTCTTTTAAATTCAACTTTTAAAAGAGTAGTGTTTTTTAGTGTCCTTTTATTGGCTCTTGCAGGTTCCATAGCGCTTCCTGTATTTAAAATAGTATTATTTAAAATGCTCCCAAGTGCCAATAAAAATACTTTTAATATTACTATTGATTTACCAAAAGGTAGCAGTATTGACGCTACTACGGAAGTTAGCAACTGTGTTGCCAATGTTTTAAGCAAAGAAGATGAAATAAAAGATTTTGAACAGTTTATAGGTATTAGCGGTGTTGTGGATTTTAACGGGCTTCTTAGAGGAAGCAGTATGAAACAGGGGGAAAACTACGGAGAGATTAGAGTTAACCTTTATCCTAAGGAAGAGGGCAGAATAGAAAGTTCTATTGATATGGTAAGCAGGTTAAGACCTATAATTCAATCAAAATGCAGTATGCACAACGCCAATATCAAACTTGTAGAAGACCCTCCGGGACCTCCTGTAATAGCGACACTTCTTATGCAGGTATTTGGAGGAGACGAAGAGGGAAGGCTAAAACTTGCGAATTATATAGAGGAGATTTACAAAAAAACTCCAAAAGTTGTAGATATAGATATTATGAGGGATAGACAGATTATTAAATATAAAATTATTCCGGATAAAGAAAAAGCCGCTTTACTTGGAATTTCTACTGAACAAATTGCAAAAATTCTTGGAATGGGACTTAAAGGGGCTGTTGTAAGTGTTGCCCATATTCCTAGTGAAAAAGAGCAGGTGGGAATTTTTGTGAGATTTGAAAAACAGGCTAGAGACAGTATAGAAGCTCTTGATAAGATTAAACTTATGTCAATGACGACTCATAGACTTGTGCCTTTAAAAGAGGTTGTAAAAGTCGTACCTGCGGCATATGACGGAATGATTACTTCAAAAGATTTAAGAGAAATGGTAATGGTAACCGGTGAAATGGATAAAAGGGGAAGTATTTACGCCCTTTTGGATATATTTAGCAAACTTAAAGACAATACAATACCGGGGTATAAAATTACATATGACGGAAATCCTAGACTTAATCTTAAAGCTGTTGATTTAAAAACAGGTCAAACATATGATTTAATCTGGGGCGGAGAATGGGAACTTACATTTGACGTATTCAGGGATTTAGGAGGTGCGTTTATAGTTGCGATTATTTTAATTTATCTGTTAATGGTTGCTTATTATAAAAATTTCAGGGTTCCGAGAATTGTGCTTGCGGCGGTTCCTTTAACGTTTATAGGAGTTCTTCCAGGACATGCTCTAATGAACTGGATTACTCTTGCTTTATTTAATTCAAAGACATATTTCACTTCTACAAGTATGATAGGGTTTATTGCTCTTGCCGGTATTGTTGTTAGAAATTCACTTTTACTTATAGACTTTACCGATGATTTATTAAAACAGGGAAGAAGTATAAACGACGCCATAATAGAAGCTGCCGCTACAAGGTTCAGACCTATTATTTTAACGGCTTTTGCTATTATTTTGGCATCGTCGGTCATCGTTTTGGACCCTGTATGGCAGGGGCTGGCTGTAGCGCTTATTTTCGGGGTTCTTGCTTCTACTCTTCTTTCGGTTGTAGTTGTGCCTATTTTATATTGGAGATATTTAATTTCCAAACATCAAAAAGAGCAGCATATTAAGTACGGTTTAGAAGAAATTTAATTCCTCTTTTTTTCTTTTTTGCTATAATTTAAATCAAAAAAGGTACAATTTGCCAAGTCTTAAAAACCAAATGAGATTCACCATTTTATTAAGCGCTTTGGGGCTTATAGTGGTATTAAGTATTTTA
>NZ_JBMXVQ010000069.1:0-19843 GCF_053999135.1 Caminibacter sp. | reverse complement strand
ATCTAATTCTCAACATTCCGCTTAAATCAACGTTTTTAATAGCATCAGTTAATGGAGTAGCGCTTGCTACACTAACACTTCCTAATGCAACTAATGCTGCTAAAGATAATTTTTTTAGCATTCTCTCTCCTTTAAGTTATTTTTTGTCTCACAATTATATCGTCAAATTTCAAAAAAATCAAATAGTTTTGTGTGATTTTTGTGCTTTTTGGGTTAATTTTTGTATTACTTCTCATATAAAGGCATTCCCATAATATTATATCCGCTGTCAACGTAATGAATTTCGGCTGTCACACCGCTTGAGAGGTCGCTTAGAAGATACATAGCGCTGTTTCCTACCTCTTCTATCGTTACGTTTTTTCTAAGAGGCGAATTTTTTTCGTTATATTTTAAAATTTCGCTAAAATCCCCGATACCGCTTGCCGCAAGCGTTTTTATAGGTCCGGCGCTTAGGGCGTTTATTCTGATTTTTCTCTCACCTAAATCAACCGCCAAATATCTAACACTGGCTTCCAAAGCAGCTTTTGCAACCCCCATCACATTGTAATGAGGCACATATCTCTGACTTCCAAGATAAGTAAGCGTTAAAATACTCGCTCCGTCATTAAGCACGGGCTCTAATTTTTGAACCACTTCTATTAATGAATAAACGCTTATTTCCATAGCTATATTAAACGCATCTTTTGTAGTATCGATAAATTTCCCGTCAAGCGCTTCTCTTGGGGCGTATGCAACGGAATGAACCAGAAAATCGATTTTTCCGTAATCTTTTTCAATAGCTTCTTTTAAAGCCTCTATTTCTTCGGGATTGCTTACATCTAACGGATATATGTTTTTAACGTCAAGCTCGTCCGCCACTTTTTCGACTCTTTTTTTAAGTTTGTCATTTTGATACGTCAAAATTATATCCGCACCCTGATTTTTACACGCTTTTGCTATTCCGTAAGCAATTGAGCGGTTATTCGCAACACCCATAATAAGTCCTTTTTTGCCTTGCATTATCATTTTTTTATCTCCTTTGCTTTATTTATCATCTCTTTAAAAACCTCAACATCTAAACTCGCACTTCCCACCAACACTCCGTCAACATTAGGAATTTTTAAAATCTCTCCGATATTGTTCAGTTTTACGCTTCCGCCGTAAAGAATGGGTCTTTTGGTCAGTTCTCTTATTTTTTGATGAGTTTCTTTTATCTCATCACGCCCGGCACTAACGCCCGTACCTATAGCCCATACGGGTTCATAAGCGATAATTAAATTTTCATATTCCAAATCTATACCTTCAAATTGAGTTTTTATATACTCTATTACCGCATTTATGCCTTTTTTTCTAACTTCTAAAGGCTCTCCTACGCAGTAATAAATCTCAAATCCGCACTCTTTATAAAAAGAGAACTTTTTTGCTATAAACTCTTGAGTTTCGTTTAAGATATGACGTCTTTCGCTGTGTCCTAAAAGTACTCTTTTTATACCAAACTCATCTAACTGCTCAAGCCCTATCTCACCCGTATAGGCCCCGCTTTTTGCCGGATAGGCATTTTGAGCTCCTATTAATTCATCCTCCATTAAAGCGGTAAAAGGAGGGAAAACGGCAACTTTTACGTCTTGAAAATCTATAGTTTTCAACTCTTTTAAATATTCTTCTGTCTCTTTTCTCGTTTTATTCATTTTAAAATTTGCCGCTACTATCATTTTTCACCCTTATGTTTAATCACAAACAAAAAAGGATAAATAAGTATTATACCCACCAATATTAAAAATATCAAAATTATTATTTCTCTCATTTTAACTCCTCTGTTAAATCTTCCAAATATATATGAAACTTTTTAAGCAAATATAAAAGAATAAATAAAATCAAAACTCCAATTACTGAAAATACAATGGAATAAAAAGGCTGTTTTTTTATAAAAATATTAAATAAATTCCATACCACTCCTGATGATATGGCAAATATCAAAAATAACAAAAATTTCAAATACTCCCTGTACAAATTAAACTTCTCTTTTATATACTCTTTCATTAAATACAACTAACTTCGTCAGGCACTTCCAAAGCCGCAACCCCCGGCAGTTTTTTACCTTCAAGAAGTTCAAGTGAAGCTCCTCCTCCGGTAGAAATGAAAGTCATCTCTTCATCATCCCCCGCTCTTTGAACCGCATCTGCAGTATCTCCTCCGCCGACAACTTTAATTCCATGGCTTCTGGCGATTTCATGGGAGATTTTAAACGTCCCCCTGGCAAATTTATCCATTTCATATACGCCCATCGGACCGTTCCATAAAATAGTCTGGGCATCCCACAGCACCTCTCCAAAAAGCCTGACACTCGCAGGTCCTATATCAAGTCCCATCCATCCGTCCGGAATTTCCTGATAGGTTACATATTTTACCATTGCATCTTCACTGAATTTATTCGCCACTACAATATCAACCGGCAGATAAAATTTAACCCCAAGCCTTTTAGCTTCAGCCATAATTTTTAAAGCTTCATCAATTAAATCTTCTTCCACCAAAGAATTCCCGACGTTATATCCCATAGCTTTTAAAAAAGTAAAAGCCATACCACCGCCGATAATCATTTTATCCACTTTAGGAATCAGATTTATAAGAGCCTGCAATTTCCCGCTGACTTTACTTCCTCCGACAACGGCTACAAAAGGACGTACAGGATTTTCAAGAAGTTTTTGAAAAAAGTTTATTTCTTTTAAAAGCAAAAATCCCGCCGCTTTGTGACACTCATCATAAAATCTCGTAATAGCCTCAACACTTGCGTGAGCCCTGTGAGATACCCCAAAAGCGTCGTTGATATAAAACTCACCAAACTCGCTCAGCTCTTTGGCAAAACCTTCATCGTTTTTGGTTTCTCTCGGGTCAAACCTTACGTTTTCAAGAAGTAAAATTTCCCCGTCTTTAAGCCCGGCGGCTTTACTTTTAGCATCGGGACCCACTACATCATCTGCCATTATTATATCCTGCTTTAACAGATGAGAGAGTCTTTTGGCAACCGGTTTTAGAGAATATTTTTCGTTAAACTCCCCTTTAGGACGCCCGAGATGAGAAGCTATAACCACTTTACATTCGTTATCTAAAAGATATTTTATAGTAGGAAGCGCCATTCTGATTCTTCTGTCATCCATAATATTACCGAATTCATCCAAAGGCACGTTAAAATCACATCTTACAAATACCCTGTCTCCCTTTTTTAAAGGCAAGTCTTTTGGCGAATTTAATTTCATATCTCTCCTTTTTTCAAAATTATATCATTACTTGCTTAAAATATATTTAGCCATATCAAGAAGTCTGTTTGAATATCCCCATTCATTATCATACCATGCAAAAATTTTTGCAAGTTTTCCATTTGTCTGAGTCAAATCCAACGCAACAACGGCGCTTTCGCTTCTTCCGTTAATATCACTGCTTACCAAATAATCTTTATCAATTCCCAAAATCCCTCTTAAATCCGTTTTAGAATGAAATTCCATAAGCTCATTAATTTCACTTGGAGTGACATTTTCTTTCAATACTACCGCAAAATCAAGTAAAGATACGTTATTTACCGGGACTCTTACACTTCTACCGTCAAGTTTTCCTTTTAACGAAGGCAAAACTTTATAAATCGCTTTTGCCGCTCCTGTAAATGTCGGAATAATATTGCTCGCAGCTGCGCGTGAGCGTCTGATATCTCTTAAATTAGGCGCGTCAAGAAGTTTTTGGTCCATCGTATAAGAATGAACGGTAGTTATAAAACCGCTTTCAATTCCAAGTCTTTCATCTAAAATTTTGGCAATGGGAGCCAGACAGTTTGTAGTACATGAGGCGTTTGAGATTATATCTTCGCCTCTGTATTCCTGATGATTTACACCAAAAACATATGTCGGTGTATCGTCATTTGCGGGAGCTGAAATAATAACTTTTTTTACATTGCCTTTTATATGCCCTTTCGCCAGCTCAGTCGTTAAAAATTTACCCGTAGATTCTATTACCACATCCGCTTCACTGAAATCACATTCAAACGGAGTTTCTTTTGTAGAATATGTTACGAAATGAGGCCCGATTTTTAAAGTGTTTTCATCCAAAATTTCCACTTCTTCAAGATTGCCTCTTATCGTATCATGTTTTAAAAGATAAGAAGCAACTTCTATTGGCATAATATCATTTATAGCGACAAGTTCGATATCGCTTCTTTTTAAAAGCGCTCTTACGACGTTTCTTCCAATTCTTCCAAGTCCGTTTACGGCTATTTTCATTAATCGCCTTTTAAATATTTTTAAGTAATTCTACCAAAAAGTAAGAATATTTTATTGAGACTTTTTAATTTCAAATTTATTTTTATACATAGGTCCTCTTCCGAAAATATCCCCGCTTGTGAAATATCTTTTTTGCCCTGACAAATTATTAAATAAGGTATTCCCATACAGCAAATTTATATCTTTTAAACCATATCCCATAAAATATAAAACACTCCCGAAAAGATTAAAATGACTTGCTTTATTTACATTTTCTTTTTTAAAAGGAATCGGCTTGTTATTCATACTAATCATAAATAAAGGCACATTTGCCATAACACTCGGAGCCGGGGCTTCGATACAATGCGTTTGTTTGATATTCATATATTCCATTAAATTCTGGGCATGGTCGGAAGTATAAATAATAAGCGTATCGCTATTGTTAAAATCTTTATAAAGATTTTTGAAAAATTCATCAACAGACCAGTTTACGCAGTTGTAATATGAATTTAGAAACTGAGGACGCATATTTAAATCCCACTGCGAAAATAATTCATCAGATAAAACCGGCTTAAAAATTTCCCTGTTTTTAGGATATTTATCCGAATAAGAAAAATGACAACCCTGTTTTACGAAATAAGTAAAAGTAAATCTATTTTTGTTCTTATCAATATAATCTTTTAATTTATTAAGCCCTATCAAATCTCTTTGATATCTTTTGACTTTTTTATAATCCTCCACAATAAAAAATCCATAATCAACGTAATTTTTAATATCTGTCGGTTGAAGAAAATTATCGGGATTTTCCCTGGTGTTTTGCATATCAAAAAAAGAGGTTTCAAATCCGGCTTTTTTGGCATATTGAAAAATTATAGGATTTTTCCTGGATAAATTTTTAATATCCGGCAGCTGATTTAACTGAATCCCCGTTAAAAGAATGGAATTTGAATAACAGCTGCAAACCCCTCCCGAACTTGCTATACCGTAATTATAAAAATTTTTCTGTTTGGATACTTCATTTAAAAAAGGCGTCGTATTTTTATCAAATCCGTTAATTCCAAGCTTATCCCCTCTTATGCTTTCATCGACTATATAGATAATATGCTTAAAAAAAGGCTTTTTGGCACTGATATTCACATCTTTTCTTTTCCCGACATAAAGTCTGTTGGTGGCCGCATATAATAAAATGGAAGGCTCTTTAAATACCACCGGATAAGAAACGTTTTCTTTTGTACTTTTTAACACCAGATAAGAAACGGTAAAAGTAATAAAAGACAATACAAGACCGGCAAAAGCATAATGTTTTAAATGCATTTTTTTTGTATAAAAATAGATAAAAGCAACAAACATAAAACTTTCTAAAAACGGCAAAACAAGCTGAATACCGTAAGTTTTAACCCCTTCTCCGGCCCCACTGTACTGATGTAATATCAAAGAAGCGTCCAAATATCCAAAGCCCGAACCGGAAAGAGTTCTACAACCTAATTCAATGCCTATGGTGATAAAAATTACAAAAAGCGTTATAAATCTCGTATATTTGCTTAAAAGCAAAAATATTACCGCCACAACGGCTAAGAGATAATTGCTAAAAAAAATAAACGCTTTTAGATACTCTTTTTGATGAATTAATAAATTAATCTCTCTAAAAAGAATAAAATTATCCGCATAAGAAAATCCAAAAAATAAAATAAAAAAAAGCCCTATTAATTTTTTTGTCACTTTTAATCCTTATAAATTTTTCGTAATTATAATACAATTTGAAAAAAAAGGCTGTAAGTGAAAAAGGCAATTTTTGGGGGCAGTTTCGACCCTGTCCATTTAGGTCACGTGGAAGTCGTCAAAAAAGCTTTAAAAGAACTCGATATCGATAAACTCATAATAATGCCCAATTATTTAAACCCTCTTAAACACTCATTCTCAGCCCCTCCTGAACTCAGACTTAAATGGCTAAAAGAAGTTTTTAAAAATTTCAAAAACATTGAAGTAAGCGACTGGGAAATAAAACAAAACAGGCCCGTTTATTCAATAGAAACAGTTAAAAAATTTAAACCCGACTATTTTATTATAGGCAGCGACAATCTAAAAACGCTTGATAAATGGAAAGATATAGAAAAACTTAAAAATATGATAGAATTCGTAGTAGCTACACGAGGTGAAATTGATAAAAATTTGCTTCAAAAGCATAATATAAAAAAAATATTAAAAATCGATATTCCGATAAGTTCAACGGAAATAAGAAACTGTAATTTTAAATATTTGCCAAAAGAAATTCAAAAAGAAATAAAGGAGTTTTATGGCAGAAATCGATAAGCAAAAAGAAAAATTTACAACATTTAGAAATTTTCTATTAACTAACTTTTGTAGTGTCTTTATTCTCAATGTTTGCATATCTTTTTAATAATACCAATCCCCAAAATAAATCAAACATTTATTTTGGGGTGAAAGAAAAGGTACTGACTAAATAAAGTGAAACAATTGCAAATTTTAACGGAGAAAAAGCGTTAAAAAAAGTGCAATTAACCCGAAGGGAGCTTTACAGGCGTATGAAGTGCAAGTTTACACATTTTCATCGCCGTGTGAGCCTAAAAACGACAAGCAGTTGTCGTTTTTTTAACGGCTCTCCCGTTTGCACTTTTTAGCTTTTTCGAAGTGTTAAAAAATTTGCACTCTTGTTGAACGTATTTAGTCAGTGCCAAGAAAAGATGAATGTAAGAGTTGTTTTGTGTTTTGGTATAATTATGATAAACTAACTGAAACAAAATTAATTATTTTCACAGTAAGTTCAGTCATTTTGGTTATATTGATTGTCATTTTTACCAATTTATTGATCAAATCAATCAACAAATTAAAGGATTTATAATGAGTTATGTAATAATTACCGGATTGTTAATTTTATCAGTTCTTGTTTTTTTAACTTACAAATTTATTAAACTAGAACAATAAGGAGTTTAAACCGTGAAAAACAGAATTGCAACAATAAAAGAGTTACTTGATGAAAAAAAAGCTCTTGATATTATAGATTACGACTTAAGAAATACGGATTATTTTGTAGACCATGTAATAGTAGCTACAACTATGGCGGATAAACACGCAAAAGCCCTGCTTGACCATCTCAAAAAAACACTAAAACCTATGGGAGAAGAGTTTTTAGGCGTTGACGAAAGCGACGACTGGACCGTTATCGACCTTGGGGATATTTTAATTCATTTAATGAGTGAAGAATACAGGGCAAAATATCAGATGGATAAATTTTTAAATGAGATAAAAGCAAGATTAAGAGGATGAGTAAAAAAGATTTCTTAATTAAAGAAATTGATGCAATAATTGAAAAAATTAGATTTTGGAGAAACTTATTAATAGCTCTTCTCAGTGGCTTAGCTGCGATGTTATTTGGTCTTTCTCAAAAAAAACTTGTTCTAAATCATTTAACATATATCCTTTTTATATCCGGAGTGATACTCATTATTTTAATAACATACTTAATCAAAAAAGAAGAAGATAAAAGACAAAAACTTTTAGAAAAACTAAAAAAGGAAAAATAATGGAATTTTTATTATTTATTATAGGCATATTAACCATCCTGGGAAGTTTGATTTTTTTAGCTTTTAATGATTTAAAAAATGACTCTACAAATCCCACTCACTGATAAGCTCAATCCCCCCTTCTTTTAACAGCTTACTTGTAAGACCCGGGGCATCGCATTTACATTCACACCCGTTAATATAAGCGCTGGTTTTTTTAACCCCGCAGCTTGGGGATTTTTCTTTTCCGATAAATATTTTTATATTGTTTTCTTTGCAGATTCTAAGAGCTTCTTTTGCACCTTTTAAAAACGCATCCGTTTTGTCCACTCCGTTTATGTCAATAATCCTGTCTCCAATAAACCTT
Organism: Caminibacter sp.; assembly: GCF_053999135.1. Lineage (NCBI taxonomy): Bacteria > Pseudomonadati > Campylobacterota > Epsilonproteobacteria > Nautiliales > Nautiliaceae > Caminibacter > Caminibacter sp. Next base: position 11,732 of record NZ_JBMXVQ010000069.1, on the reverse strand, counting down.
GCGGGAGGTCGGGGAGTTGGAAGAGCAAAAGCTTCCGGACAAAAAGGAATAAGTTCATACTCTTTTTTCAGTTTTTCAATTATCTCTTTTGGAAGCGATTTTGACTTTCCATCATACCTGCAGGGGCGTCCTAGCATACATTCGCTAATCAAAGCTTTTGATTTCATTTATTTCCTTTATAAACTCTATTAAATCCCAAATTCTTTCCCTAACAATATATTCCACAATACTTAAATCAAGATTATCATATTCATGAAGCGCCAAATTTCTAAACCCAACCATTTTTTGAAGATTTTTACTTAATTCTTTTGAAATGATTTTATTTTTTTCCAATATTTCAAATACTTCCCTACTTGATTTAGGAATTTCCAATTTGGTTTGTTTAATTATATAAGTACCCAAATCAATAGCCTGCTGAATTGCTCTTTGAATATTCAAAATAACCGCATCTTGTTTTGTAAAATTATTTTCAAACTCTTCATCAAAATCCTCTTCTATTCTTCTGATACATCTTTTTATAGAATCACTTTTATTAATTATAATTTCGTCCAAACTTTATCCTTCAGTAAAATTTCCCTGTCATCTTGAAGAGTTAAATAATTCCACCATATCCTGTTTTCAAATTCATTCGCCGCTTTTGAAGAAATAATTTTTTTTCCGGTAGTTACTATTTTAAATTGAAAAACGGTATTTACATTTTGAATATCTATTAAATCCACATCCTTTTTTAAAAAATATTCTAAATTTTCTTTTAATTTAAATACCTCTAAAGGAGATTTTTCATTTTTAAACAATACCGCTATATCTATATCACTGTTTTCATTATATGTGCCGTCCGCATAAGAACCGAAAAGCCAAATCCCTTCGGCTTCTTTAAAAAACTCTTTTAAAATTAATTTTAACTTTTCATTTTTCACTTCTTACATTTTCTCCTTAGCGTTTATTCCAAGAAGACTGAGACCCAGTTTTATAATACTTCCTACAACCGCTAAGATTTTTAGTCTCTCATTTTCCCTCTCACTTCCTATAACCTTATTTTTATTGTAAAACTTATGAAATTCACTTGCCAAATCGATAAGATAATTTGTCAGTCTGTGAGGTTCCCTTGCACTAAAAGCATCTTCCAAAACATAAGGAAGCTGTAAGCTTAAGAAAAGCAAATCTTTTTCATCCTGAGTTAAACCTTTAAGCTCCACATTTTTTATATCCTCGTAATCGATTCCCTTGTTTCTGAAAATACTTCTGATTCTTGCATGTGCGTAGTTTACATAGTAGCTAGGATTACTCGCGTCTTGTCTGTTTAAATCGTCCACGTCAAATTCAAGATGTGTGTCTGCTTTTTTAGTTAAAAATACAAATCTTAACGCATCCGCTCCTACATCTTCAACCACATCTCTTACCAAGATAAAATTACCGGCCCTTTTGCTCATTTTATAAGGTTCGCCGCCTTTTAAAAGTTTTACCATCTGAGATAGCAAAATTTCCAATTTTTCAGGGTCAAATCCCAGAAATTTAATAGCGGCCTTTACCCTTGCAATATATCCGTGATGGTCCGCTCCCCAGATGTTTATATATCTGTCGTACCCTCTTTTGAATTTATCCCAGTGATAAATAATATCGCCCGCCAAATAAGTAGGTCTTCCGTCTTCCCTTACTACGACTCTGTCTTTTTCATCTTTAAATTCACTTGATTTCAGCCATATTTTTCCGTCTTTTTCATATAAGGCCCCGTTTTTTTCTAAAATCTCTCTAACCTCATCCCAGTATTTATAAAGACTTCTCTCACTGACCCAGTTATCAAAAGGCGTAACGTTCAGGGCTTTTATGTCGCTTTTTATCTCTTCTAACATCTTATCTTTTGCCCAAAGACTGAGGGTTTCATCTTCAAATTCAGCTTCTTTTTTACCTTCATTTTCTACGATTTGCACAGGTTTTTGAAAATATTCTTTACCAAATTCTTCAATAGCTTCACGTGCCAAATCTTTTATATAATCTCCTCTGTAATATTCATCCGGCCACTCAACACCAAGACCTAAAATTTCACGTGCGGCAAGATATACCGAAAGCCCCAAAAGATTAATCTGGCGCCCCGCATCATTTACATAATATTCCGTAACCACGTCATAACCAACATGACGCCCTATTCTTGTAAGGGCATCACCAAAAATCGCTCCTCTTGCATGACCTATATGAAGAGGTCCTGTCGGATTTGCAGAAATATATTCAAGAAGTATTTTCTCTTTCCCCTCACCTTTGGCAAAATTTTCTTTTTCTTCCAATACTTTAGTGGCAAATTCATCCAAAAATTTATCGCTGAGTTTAATATTTACAAACCCGCTTAAGGGCTCAATACTTTCAAATTCATCGCAATTTCCAAGTTTTTCACAAACGTTTTTAGCAAATTCCACAGGGTTTTGTCTGTTCATTTTTGCGTATTTAAAAACAGGAACGGCATAATGCCCAAACTCTTTTTGCTTGGGTTTATTAATAGGAGGATGTTCTCCTAAATGCTCTTTAAAAATATCGGCAACTCTTTTTTTCATTATTTTCCTTTCCAGTGCTCTATAAAATTTTCCAAATCATACTTACTTGTTTTTATTAATGAGGCTAAAGCACAGCTTCTTAAAAATTCTTTTGCTACATTAAAGTCATCATTTATTAAAAGATAATCATATTCCGGAATTTTTTTCATCTCATGAAGCGCGTTTATCATTCTGACTTTTAGCGTTTCGTCGGTTTCAGTACCTCTTTTTTTAAGTCTCTCAATCAGTGTTTCTTTATCTTTTGTAGTTACAAAAACGCTCGTAACAACATCGGGATACGCCCGCCTAACCGCTTCGTGTCCCTGAACGTCTATATCCAAAAACACTATCTTTCCTTCTTTTAACGCTTTATCTATCTGTCTTTTACTTGTACCGTAAAAATTTCCGTGTACTTCGGCCCACTCAAGAAAATATCCTTTTTCCACATCTTCTAAAAACTCCTCTTTGCTTACAAAAAAATAATCAACTCCGTCCTCTTCGCCTTCTCTTTTTGGACGGGTTGTGGTAGAAATACTAAAATACGCTTTATTGCCAAGTTCTTCACAAACTTCTCTTGCCAAAGATGTTTTTCCGCTACCGCTAGGACCCGATATGACTAATATGCTTCCGTTTACTTTCATATATTCCATATTATCCTCCAAAATCAATCGTAATGGTTACTTTCGCTTTTGCTTTTTTAAGCTCTTCCCAGTTAATATTTAAGATATTTCTCAATGTTTTTTCTTCAATACCCGGTTCACATTTTCGAGTTTCTACAATTTCTTTAGGTTCTTGATTTTCTGTCTTCGGATTTTCAACTTCTATTTCCTGGGATACAGGTTCTTTTTCTTCAATAGCAGTTTTTTCAGTCTCTTCAAGACTTTCAACTTCTTCAACCTCTTCACCGAGAGCTTTTGCCAACTCTTTTTCATCCAGATTTTCAAGTTCGCTTAATTCTTCCTCAAAATTTTCATTTTCCTGAGGAATCTCTTGAGGTGTTTCTTCCGCACCTGTTTCTTCACTATCTTGTGAAGCACCAAGTTCTTTTAAAAGCTCCTCTTCTATAGAAGGCTCTTCTTCCAACATATCTTCTTCATTATGCTCCTCTTGAAGAGAAGATTCTTCCGATAATTCCGTTTCTTCCTCAGGAAGTTCCGCTTCTTCAGTTTCAAGATTTTCCATATCTCCCAAAACATCCAAATCTTCGCCCTCATCTTCGGATTCCAAAACATTTTCTTCTTTTGATTCAAGTTCCTCAAAATCTCCCAAGTCTATATCCAGCGCTTCATTGTCGGAAGTTTCTTCCTGTTTTTCAGATTCCTCCGCTTCGGAAGGCTCTTCAAATTCATTTTCCATATCAAAATCCAAATCAAGGTCCAGCTTCTCATCTTCGCTATGCTCTTCTTGAGAAGGCTCTTTTAACTCCTCGTTAGTATCACCTAACAAATCATCGTCAAAATCCAACGTTATATCCTCGTCTATTTCCTCTTTTTCACTCTCTTCCGGTAAAGGCTCTACTGTTAACTCATCTTCCGCTTCTAAATTTTTATTCTCTTCCATAAGTTCATCCTCGTTAATCTCAAAATCCTCTTCTATATCATCATCAAGGCTTTCGGTATTCAACTCATCATCGTCAACAAAAACATCATCAATATCCCCGAATTCGTCAAGTTCGTCCAAATCTCCAAGCTCATCCGTTTCGCCCATATTTTCCAAATCCAAATCGTCAAGTCCGTCTATACTCATATCATCCTCGGACGGAGATTCTAAAGGATTTTCAAATTTTTCGATTAACGCTATCAAATCAGTAGGTAAAAAAGGTTTTATCAGATAGTCGTCAAAACCAGGAAGTTTTTCGTCGTTTTTACTTAAAATCAAAATAAACTTAGCTTCTACAAAAGTGGATTTTAATGTGGATAACAAATCATCCGTTAAAAGTTCCTTGTCAACAAAAACCAAATCATAATTACCTTCAGGTATAAAATCGCTTCCGCCTACTTCTACTTCATCTCCTCTTTTTTCCGCACTGAGCATAAAAAGTTTTTGAATGGTAGCGTTATCGCTAAGTAATAATATTTTCATAACCCCGCCTTGTATTTTTTATTATAATTATAATTAAAAAAGGGGGATTTTTGAAAAAATTTCTACTGCTTATTTTATTAAGCCAATTTATTCTCGCAAAAGAAGTCTATTTTATGCCTCAAGAAGGTAAAAAAGCCGAACAGAAACTTGCATCTTTATATTCTCATGCGCACAAATCCATAAAAATAGCCATTTACAGCTTTACAAACAAAAAATTATCAACATCTTTAAAAAAAGCCGCTAAAAAAGGCGTTAAGATATATATTGTCGCGGATAAAAAAGAAGCAAAATATAAAAGAAGCGTAATACCCAACCTTGCAACCATAAAAAACATAAATATAAAACTTATAAGCGGAAAAAGATACAAAAACGGCAATAGGGCAAAAATGCATGTTAAATTAAGCATTATAGACGACAAATATATCGTTACCGGCAGTGCCAATTACTCCTACAGCGCATTTTATAAAAATTATGAATATCTTATTATAGAAAAAGATAAAGAGCTTATAAAAAAATTTAACAACTTTTTCTATACTCTTTCAAAAAACGCAAAACCATACAGGCTTTCTAAGTAAAAAAAGACAAAATAGCGTTAAAAGCCGTTTTTATCTCTCTTTCAAACACAACCATCATACTGCCTATAATAGACATTAAAACGAGAAACGAAACAAAAATCTTAATTGGGAATCCAACAACCAACAGGTTAAACTGAGGCATTGTTTTCATAATCATCCCGAATATTATATCGCTCATTAAAGAAATTGCAATAATAGGAAATCCAAGAGCAACACCTAAAAGAAAATATTTACCCATAAACACCAAAAAATATTCATATACATGTTCATAACTGAAAAAAGCTCCAAAAGGCAGCTCCTGCATAATTTTATTTAAAAGCATAATTTCTATATGGTCTCCTCCAAAAGATATAAACACCAAAATCGCTATCCAGTTAAAAAACTGAGCCAAAATAGTCGACTGCGTTCCGAAGTTAGGGTCTATTATATTTGCCATTGTAAATCCCATAACAAAGCTTATCTGCTCGGCGGCAAATTTCAATATATCAAAAATAAGATTTAAAGCCATTCCCACAAAAAAAGCAAAAGCCGTTTCGTTTAAAATAGCCAAAACAATATTTAAAAAATTTATATCAAACGTTATTTTGGGAGTTATAGGATAAAATAAAATGGTAAGCCATAAAGCTAAGGCTGCTTTTGCACTTAAAGGAATCGTCATATAATTAAAAAAAGGTAAAAAACTCATAAAAGAGGAAATTCTGATAAAAAGCAATAAAAAAGTAACAGTATTAACGGGAGTTAGTAACTCAGTTATCCACAAGCATCAGCCTTTTATCTTTAAGATAATAAATTTTATCAAATTTAGCCGCTATTTCTATATCATGAGTTACCGTTATTAAAGAAGCGTTATTATTATCGCAATACTCGAATAAAACATCAATAACCTCAAAAGCGTTTTCTTTATCCAGATTTCCAGTAGGCTCGTCGGCAAATATAATTTTCGGTTTTTTAGTAAGAACCCTAGCTACGCTTACCCTCTGCTGCTGTCCGCCGCTTAATGTCTGAACATTCTGATTTATGACATCCTTTATACCGAGTCTTTCTAAAAGAGAATAATCTATTTCAGTACCGGCTAAAATAGCAGCCGCCTGTATATTTTCAAGCGCCGTAAAAGTATTAAAAAGATAATGAAACTGAAAAATAATACCAAAATCATATCTTCTTATAGCAATAAGTTCTTTTTCTTTTAAAGAATAAAGCTCTTTATCTTTATAATAAACATTTCCGCTTTGAGGTTTTAAAAAAGAAGAAAGTATATGAAGAAGAGTGGATTTTCCGCTCCCGCTGCTTCCTACTATCGCTATTTTATCTTTTGGCTTAATTTCCAAATCAACGTTTTCAAACAATAAATAATCAAAAGAGTGCCTAATATTTTCAGCTTTAAGCATAAGAGCCTTTTTTAAGGAAAAAACGGGGCTTAAGAAAGAGCCGCCGCTACCTCATCAGCCATATTGCATGCGTTTTTAACAAGACCTTCACCAACTTCAAATCTGATGAAATCAACAAGTTTTGCTTCTCCACCTGCCGCTTTTGCAGCTTTGCTAAGAGCTTCTGCTACGCTTTCTTTTTTCTCAGCTTTTACATATTCCTGATCTGTTAGACAAACTTCCTGATAGAATTTTTTGATTTTACCAGGGATAATTTTTTCAATTACGTTTTCTGGTTTCCCTTCTTTTAGAAGTTGAGCTTTAGCAATTTCTTTTTCTTTTTCAATTACCTCAGCCGGAACGCTTTCAGGATTTAAATACATAGGCTTCATAGCTGCTATATGCATAGCAATATCTTTTAACGTATCTTTAATAGCTTCGCAGGTTTCAGGTTTGTCACAGGCAGCCGCTACAAGTACGCCTACTTTTCCGCCTGCGTGAATGTATCCGTTAACAATTCCGTTTTCCGGAGCTTTGATTGTAGCTATTCTTCTAACAACTATATTTTCACCGATTTTAGCAATTTTTACTTTAAGTTCTTCTTCAAAAGTCCCCTCACCGAACGGTGTTTTCATTAAAGAATCCACATCTGCTATATCGCTTACATTAACAGTTTTTACAATTTCTTTTGTAAATTCGATAAATTCATCTGTTTTTGCAACAAAATCTGTTTCACAGTTTACTTCAACCATGCTTCCTTTTTTATAATCAGGAGTAATATAGATTTCTACTCTTCCCTCAGCCGCGTTTCTGTCAGCTTTTTTAGCCGCTTTTGCAAGCCCTTTTTTTCTTAAAATTTCAAGAGCTTTTTCTTCATTTCCTTCAGCTTCAACAAGTGCTTTTTTACAATCCATCATCCCGGCACCTGTTTTTTCTCTGAGTGCCTTTACCATTGCCGCTGTAATGTTTGCCATATTACGCCTCCTCTTTTTGAGCTTTGATTTCTTTAATTTCTTCAGCGATTTCTTCTTCGTTTTTTGCTTCTTCAGCAGCTTCTTCTTTAATTTCTTTAATTTCTTGTTCGATTTCTTCTTCGCTTACAGGTGCTTCTTCTGCTGCACTCTCAGCCATTTCTTTACCTTCAATAATCGCATCAGCCATTGTTTTACAGAAAAGGTTTACACTTCTTATTGCATCATCGTTTCCTGGAATCGGATAATCGATTAAATCAGGGTCACAGTTTGTATCAACAGGCGCTACAATTGGAATACCAAGTTTGTTAGCTTCGGCAACCGCAATTCTCTCTTTTACAGTATCAATGATAAAAAGCATATCAGGAAGTTTTTTCATATGTCTGATACCGCCGAGAACTTTTTCAAGTTTAGCTCTTCTTCTTTCAAGAATTAGTCTTTCTTTTTTAGTTAAAAGGTTTACCTGACCGCTTTCTTGCATTTTTTCGATAATTTCAAGTTTTCTGATTGATTTTTGAATAGTTGGAAAGTTTGTAAGCATTCCGCCAAGCCATCTGTGATTTACATACGGCATACCACATCTTTCAGCATGTTCTTTAATAGCTTCAACAGCCTGTTTTTTTGTTCCGACAAAAAGAATTGTCTTTCCTTCAGCCGCCGCATCTCTTACAACATTACATGCATATTTAAGATGTCTTAATGTTTTTTGAAGGTCGATAATATAAATATTTTTTCTTACACCGAAAATATATTTTTTCATTTTCGGGTTCCATCTTCTTTTTTGATGTCCAAAATGAACACCGCACTCTAATAAATCTTTCATTGTTACGTTACACGCCATTTTTGCTCCTTGAATTATTTTGTTTTCCTGGATTGGGTTTAGCCTCCCTCCCCGTTAACAGCTACGCTGCAACCCGTCCAAGGATTGAGAGGTGAGGATTGAAATGGAATTTTACTATATTTTTATGATAAAATGCTATAAAAATTAATTAAAATTTACTTCAAAAAAGGAAAAACCATGCCAATGCTTGACAGTTTTTTAGTAGACCATGTAAAAATGCCAGCTCCCGGAGTTAGAGTTGCAAAAAAAATGAAAACTCCAAAAGGAGATACTATTACCGTATATGACCTTAGATTCGCAAAACCAAACGTTGAAATTATAGATGAAAAAGCCATGCACACATTAGAACATCTTTTTGCGGGATATATGAGAGACAATCTTCCAAATTATGAAATAATCGATATTTCCCCTATGGGTTGCAGGACAGGATTTTATATGAGCGTAATAGGAGAACCTGAAGATAAAGAAATTATAGAGGCTTTTAGAAAATCTATGCAAAATATTCTAAAGACAAATGAAATTCCAGAAGCAAATATTTACCAGTGCGGAAGCTGTTATATGCACTCACTCGAAGGTGCCAAAAAAGTTGCCAAACATATATTAAATAATGAAATTGTCATAATGAATAATGAATCCTTAGCGCTTAATCCTAAAAACATTCCAAACGATTGCAACGTTGACGTGTCAAAAATAAAAATTTTAGGAAAATGAATCTTTTAAAAAAAGAGTGGCTTTTTTTTATTTTTCTTTTGCTCTTTTTTATTCTTTTTTTTATACAAAAACCAACCCTTACACAGATAAATTCATATATCGACTGGAAAACAATAAGGGCTTTAAGCGCCCTTTTACTAATCGCTACGGCGTTTAAATTATCCAATTATTTCGATGTATTTGCTGCTAAAACGGTAACTCATTTCAAAACCGAAAGGACTTTAGCTTTTGCTTTTGTGTTACTCGGCACATTTTTATCTATGTTTTTAACAAACGATATTACACTTTTTATAATAGTGCCTCTTACCCTTGCCTTTTCAAACAAGATAAAAAACAATCTAACAAAACTGGTAATATTTGAAGCAATAGCCGTAAATGTAGGAAGCGAGCTTACGCCTTTTGGCAATCCTCAAAATATATTTCTTTTTAGACAGATGGATATAAGCGTTATTGATTTTATAGAAAAGATGAGTATTGTTTTTATTCCGAAATTCATTCTTTTAATTATATTCATCCTGATTTTTTTTCCGAAAAAAAAGCTGCAAATCCAAATAAGTAATCCTGAAAAAACAGATAAGTTTCTTTTTATATCATCGATTATCCTTTTTATTATATTTATATTTTCACTCGAATACTCCCTTGTAAAATACGCATTGCTTATTATTGTAAGCTATTATTTTTTTACGGACTATAAAAACGTTTTTTTAAAATTTGACTATTTTCTTATTTTAACGTTTATAATTATGTTTGTAGATTTCGAAATGGTAAGCCGACTTGAAAGCGTTAAGAACCTTATGAATTCCATTCAAATGAATTTCTATAATGTATTCAACATAAGCATTATTCTCTCACAGATTATTTCAAACGTCCCGGCTGCCATATTTATGAGTCATTTTTCAAACAATTATTTAGCAATAGCTTACGGCACCGATATAGGAGGAAACGGTTTATTAATCGGTTCATTGGCAAACATAATAGCTCTTAGATTTCTTAAGAACCCAAAAGCATATATCGAATTTCATAAATACTCATTTCCTTTTTTCATCCTGTCATATCTAATAATTTTAGTTATTTTATACAAAATAATTTGACATAATAATTTTTTTCCGTTAAAATAAGACAAAAATAATCTTAAAAGGACAAAAATGGATAGAAGAAAAGCATTAAAAAAATTAGGAATATTAGGTATAGTCGCAACAGCAGGCGTACCTGCAATGGCAAGAGAGATAGAAAGCAAATTCTGCGACGTATATTCAAAATACAGACCTGAAATACACAATAGAAAACTCATGAAAATTAAAGACCCTAAAAAACCTACAAAAGGTGAATTAAAACACACTCCTGAAATCAAAGTAGGTTCAACAGACGCTAAAGGATATACTTTAGTAGAAATTACAATCGGTCAACAAGGAATTATTCATCCGAGCACTCAAAGTCACTGGATTGATTTTATCGAACTTTACAAAGACGGTCAATTAGTAGACAGAGTAGTTTTTGAACCGGGACAGGCTATGGGATATGCGGCATTTAAAGTAAAACTCGATGGTGTAAAAACTTTAACCGCCAAAGAAGGATGTAATTTACACGGAATTTGGGAATATAGCATAAAATTAAATCAGCCTTCATAAGCGGATTTTTTTTCCGCTTTTTGTTATAATTTCAAAAAGGTTGTAGAGGCTATAAATTTGCACAAATTTTTAGCCCCTGCAACCTCCTAAAGGAGGTTTTTATGTTTATTTTCACCGACAAACTCGAAAAAAAACAAGACATCAAAATAGAAGAAAATCAAAAACAGATAATCTTTTCAACCGTAAAAAATCAAAATATTATTAATTGGCTAAAAACCCACGGATTCCCCGAAAGTTTTATAGAAGATATTCAAAGCGAAGACCAGTCTATCACTTATGAAGAAACGGAAAATTTTAAACTTATTATTTTAAAATATATTAAATTTGACGAAGAAGAAAATTTACTTTATGACGACAGTAATGTAGTTATTATTATTACAAAACATAAATTTTTCGTTTTAGCCGAAGAAAAAGAAATAATTACCGAACTTGCCAGAAAATTTGAAAAAAGATATAAAAATCAGGAATTTGAATACGTAACTTATTTAATAGCCGATATCTTAATAGATAACACTATTTTGATTATAGACGTAATAGACGAAGCACTTGAAGATTTAGAAGACAGTATCTTTCACGAAGATATAGAAGAAGACGAATTACAAAAAGATATTTATTACGCCAGACGCACACTTAACAGAATTTCAAAAGTAACAATTCAAGAAAAAGATGTAATAAACAGAGCTTATAACAGATTTCCCCCAACCACCAGAAAAAAACTGAAATATGAATTTATTGACCTTAACGAACATCTAAAATATCTGATAAACGAATCAAGAACATTGCTTGACAGAACAGGATATTTACTAAACCTGCATATGGGTATTTTATCTACCAGAATGAATAAAGCCATGCAGCGCCTAGCTGCTATCTCGCTTATTTTCCTTCCTTTAACATTCGTAGTCGGAAATTATGGAATGAATTTTAAATACATGCCTGAATTGGAATGGAAATACGGATATCTTGCAGTATGGATAATAAACCTGAGTTTAGCAGGGGGTATATTTATATGGCTGAAAAAGAAAAAATGGATTTAAG
>NZ_JBMXVQ010000068.1:0-19217 GCF_053999135.1 Caminibacter sp. | reverse complement strand
CGATTTTTTACAATAACACTCGCCCCAACCGCCGGATTGGGATATGTTAAAAACTGATATTTCCAAGCTTCATTTATTGCTGCTTCTAAAGCGTAATTATTCATCAAAACTGTAAGTACTCCAGTCTACATATGTTTTTGCTTTTTTAATATCTTCAAATTTCACTTTCTCTTTTCCTATTTCAGCTTCATTATCCACAAAACTTTTAAGCGGTCCTTTTACTTTTGTACCGTCATTTAATGTAACTTTTACATTTTCTCCTATACTTTTTTCAAAATGTTCAGGCTTTGTAAGTTTTCTCTCAACTCCCGGAGAACTGACTTCCAAAAAGTATTTCCCTTCAACAGGGTCTTCCACGTCAAATATCGGAGAGATAAGGTTATTTATAGCTGCACAGTCATTAAGACTTACACCTCCAGGTTTTGTTATATAAATCCTAAAAAACTTATAATCCCCTTCTGTTGTTTCTTCTATGTCATATAATTCACATCCATTGTCTTCAACAATATTTTTAATAACGTTTTTCAGTTCATTTCTTGTCATTGTATCTCCTTTAAATATTTTGCTACCGCATCTTCATCATTAGTATGAGGTAAAACAATATCGGCTCTTTTTTTAACTTCTTCCAAAGCGTTTTTAACGGCTACGGAAGTACCGGCCCATTCAAACATACCTAAATCGTTTATATTATCCCCAAAAACAGTTACGTCTGTTTTATCTATATCCATAATTTCCTCGAAATGTTTAAGTCCGTGTGCTTTATCAGCCTCCGGATGAAGGACAGTCAAAAAATAATAAGGCCCGTAAGCATCTTTGGTAAGCTTCGTTTCAACATTAAAATGTGTATGTAAAAATTTTTTAATTTCCTTTAAAAAAGTCTCATCTCCCAGATAAACCATTTTAAGATTATGCTTTAAAGCTCTAAATTTTTCTATGTTTAAAACCCTACTGTCATTTTGATAATTTTTAAGCAGATGAGCCTGATAAGGATTTAATTTTTTAGGATACAAAAATTTTTCATCTCCCGGTATGTCAAATCCTACGATTAAAGGATAATCTTCAAATGTTTTGTAAACTTTTTGAACTATTTCATCTCCAAGAATTTTATCAATAGCCGTAATTTTAATAATTTCACCATCGGCTGAAGCTATCATAGCACCGTCAAGAAGTATTAAAGGATATTTCAACTCAAGCCCGTTTAAAAGACTTTTACTCCCTTTATAACTTCTTGCAGTGGCAATTGTTACGGGATATTTAAATTCATTCCAGGTTTTTTTGCTAAACTCGCTTATGCTTAAATCGCTTCTTAAAAACGTTTTGTCCAAATCGGTTACGAAAATCATTATTTTTTTATTTTCTCAAACAGTTCTTCCATCTTATTTTCATGCTCAAGCAACTCGTCAAATGTAAAACTTAAATTCGGTACTTTGTACCATCCTGTTGCTTTTAGGGCCTGAGCCTGAATGTACCCTTTTGCCTGTTTTAATTTCTTAAGGGCCTGTTTTTGTTCATTTTCATTTAAATAACTTTTTTCAAGATATACCTTAGCATCGCTTCCGTCCCTGCTACACACAACATCCACAACTCCAAGCTCCCTTATTCTTCCATCTCCCATCTGAGAGAGTACTTCCGGGATTATTTCTTTAAGTAAAGATTCTTTTCTTTGAACTTTTATACTTTTCATTTTTTAGCCTTTATCCCATGTTTTTCAAGAACTGCAAAAATTTTATTCTCTTCAATTCCTAACTCTTTTTTTATTAAAGAAATATCTCCCGTTACTTTATAAAGTGCTAAGATACCTTTTTCCATACCTTTTTCCATTCCTTTTTCCATTCCTATTTCATAACTTGGTAAATCCTCAAACTTTACTTTATTTGTAATAAACATCTCTTGCTCCTTTACAATTTCCCTAAGGTCTCTTAAAGAACTAAATTCCTCTAAAATCAGCATATATTTTTTAAACCCTCTCTTATCTGTAATAGAAATAAGCTTATTTATTATATATTCTACCACATTTTTAGGATTTTTTCCTTTAAAATCACATAAAATTGCCAAAACTAAATCATTAGGATTATTTTTATTTAAAAAGATTTCACAATCTATTTTTTTCATATCTATAAGCTCAAACGAGTAATTAAGATTAACATCTTTTAATACGTTCTTTAAGTTTCCTTTACCTAAAAAAACAACATATTGATAAATAGGATAATTTATAAATCTAGTTTTTATATCAGTGTAATACCTAAGCATTCTAAGAGGCATTAATTTATCATAAGAAGACTGAATTTCAATATGAACTACTTTATCATTATCAGCAATCGCAACTATATCCGCTCTTCTTGATTCTATTCTCTCAAATTCTTCATCTATTAAATTTACATTTTTAACTTTAAGCCCTAAAAGAGTATTAATAAGCTCTTTTAGGACTGACTTTATCACATCTTTACTGATAATATCTTTATTCAAATTTAGCTTTTTCTTCGATTTTTTGATAAGTTTCTAAGATATCTCCGACTTTTACGTCGTTATAACCTTCAACCATAATACCGCACTCAAAACCTTTACCTACTTCTTTTACATCATCTTTAAAGCGTTTAAGGCTTGCAAGCTTAGAATCATAAATAACCACACCATCTCTGATAACCCTTACGAAATCTCCTCTGTGAACTACACCGTCTTGTACATAACATCCGGCAACAGTCCCGACTTTTGGTACGTTAAATACATCTCTAACTTCTACAGTAGCGGTTACTTCTTCTCTGACTTTAGGTGTCATAAGACCTGAGAGAAGTTCTTTAACATCGTCTATCAAATCATAAATAATAGAATACGTTCTAATTTCAATACCTTCTTGTTTAGCTTTATTTTTAGCCCCGCTTGTAGGACGGACGTTAAATCCTAAGATAATAGCATGAGGTTCGCTTGCTTTTGCCAAAATTACATCATTTTCAGTAATAGCTCCTACATCGCTGTGAATAATATCGACTTTTACTTCTTCGTTTTTAAGTTTAGCCAGACTTCCTTTAATAGCTTCAACGCTTCCCTGGGTATCTGCTTTAATAATAACAGGCAGTTTTTTAAGGTTACCTTCAAGAATCATTTTTTGTAAATCTTCAAGAGTGGCTTTAGTTGTTTTTGATTTTTCTTTCATTTCAAGATATTCTTTCCATTTTTCAGCCGTCTCTTTTGCTATCTTATCGCTTTCTACCACAACTAACGTATCTCCGGCAATAGGAACTTCGTCAAATCCCGTAATTTCAGCCGGCTCTCCCGGAAGTACCTCTTTTTTCTGTTTACCCAAGTCGTCTATAATAAGTCTTACCCTACCAAACGTTTTACCGCATACAAAACTGTCTTGTTTTTTAAGGGTTCCGTTTTTAACAATAACCGTAGCAACAGGGCCTTTTCCTTTTTCAAGTCTGCTCTCGATTACTATCGCTTTTGCAGGACATTTAGGATTTGCTTTTAATTCCATCATTTCCGCTTGAAGTAAAATAGTCTCAAGCAAATCATCTATCCCCTCTCCGGTTTTTGCTGATACATGAACAAATTCGTATTCTCCTCCCCACTCTACAGGCATAATACCCATTTCGGCAAGCTGGGATTTTACTAAATCAGGATTTGCGTCAGGTTTATCTATTTTATTTACAGCAATAATAAAAGGCACGCCGGCAGCCTGAGCGTGGGCGATAGCCTCTCGTGTTTGAGGCATAACACCATCATCAGCCGCTACTACGATAATAGCTATATCCGTAACCTGGGCACCTCTTGCTCTCATTTCTGTAAACGCTTCATGTCCCGGAGTATCTATAAATGTAACTTTTTGGCCGTCTTTTTCAATCATATAAGCACCGATATGCTGAGTAATTCCTCCGGCTTCTTTTGCGGCTATTCTTGAGTTTCTTATCCTATCAAGCAAAGAAGTTTTACCATGGTCGACATGTCCCATAATCGTTACAATAGGAGGACGAGGTGTGTCATACTCCTCTTCAGGACATTTTTCATCGTATTTTTTAATATAATCAAATTCTGCAAGAGGGTCGTAAATTTCTACGTCAACACCAAATTCCTCGGCAAGCGTTTCTATATATTCTTCTCCTAAAAAGTCGTTTTTATCTCTTTCCTCTCCAAGCTCTCTTAACGTTTCTATTACTTCTTCCAAAGGTTTGTTAATAGCTTCGGCAAACTCGTAAACTCTTACCTCTTTAGGGATTTTGATAACCTGCACAGAGATTTCTTTTTTCTTTTTCTTTTTCTTCTTCTTAGCACCTTCTTTGGTAATTCCGCTTTCAGCCGGTTTTCTTCTTTTAACCTGTTGTTTTTTTGCTTCTTTTTTATTTTCTATCTGGGTTTTGGTTTTTGCTTTTTCTTCAAGCGATTCTTCATCTTTTAAAGATATATCGTTGAAATACAAATCCAAAAGCTCAACCTGATTTTCTTCTATAACATCCATTTCTGCCAAATCGACATTTATTTTTAATTCTTTTTCCTCTACATGTTTTTTAGGCGCAGGTTTTTTAGCTGTTTTTTTAGTCTCTTTTTTTTCTTTATAAGGCTGCTTATCTTCTTGTTTTTTCTCTTGTTTTTTTTCTTCCTTTTTAGGTTCTTCTTTTTTTTCTTCCGGTTTTCTTTGAACTATTTTAAAACCTTTTTGGGTCTCTTTTACAAGTTTGTCAAACGCAGCCCTTCTTTTTCTTTTAGGCTTTTCTTCATTTTTTTCTTCTTTTTTCTTAACCGGTTTTTTCTCTTCAGCAGGTTTTGAATCCTTGTTTTTTAAAAACTCTTCTATTTTAGCCGCATCAAGAGGTTCAATACCCCCTCTAATACTTGCTTTTATTCCGAGTTCTTTGGCTATTTCCACTACTTCTTTAGACTTCAACCCCAATTCTCTTGCGACTTCTGAAATTTTTAATTTCAAGTAAACTCCTTTTGTTTAATGTAAATTGAAAAACGGAAAATTTTTTATTTCCTCTTTTGCTTTCTCTTTTGAAATTTTACACAAATAAGCTACAACAGAAAAAACTTTTTTTGAGTTTTTACATTTATCACATATGTAAAAACTACGACCTTTTCCCTCAAAAGGAATAAGGCTAAAATTTTTGCACTGCATTCTGTATAAATTCTTTTGAGGAAATCTTCCTCTGCATACCACACACATTCTTACAGGCGTTTTTTTTCCGTTTTCCATTTTACATTAATTATATACCTTTACTCCGATATTGTCAAAATAAAGAATTCTCACATTAAAATCTTTAAAATTATCTTTAAGAGCACTGTAAATATTATATGCGTCGTCTTTATAGGCGAGATTAAAAAACGTAGAACCGCTCCCGCTTAAAGTGGACATTAAAGCACCTTCCCTTAAAGCTATTTCCCTAACTCTGAAAAGTTCGGGCATATTTTTCATTCTGTTTTCCTGATGTATTTTATCTTCAACCACATATTTTAAAATATCAAATTTTTCACTAAAAAAAGCCGCGGTTATCATAGCGGTAGAAGACATATTGGTTACAATGTCTTTTAAAGGATAATGGGATTTTAAAGTGTTTCTGCTTTTAGCGGTCGATACAGGTTTATTAGGAATAACAACAACGGCTCTTAAATTTGTGGGAATAAATTTTTTAAGAAAAAATACTCTGTTTTTTTTCACTTTTGCAACACAAAACCCTCCAAGAGTAGCCGGTGTTATATTATCGGGATGAGTCTCGTAATTTAAAGCCATATTTATTATTTTGTCTTTTTTATAAGGCACCTGAGCTATTTCATAAGCCGCCGTAATAGCCGCCACTATCACAGCAGAAGAGCTACCAAGCCCACGGGAGAGAGGAATTTTATTATTAAACTTAAAACTAAAACTGTCTTCTTTACCTGTCAAGCTTTTATAAATTTCGTTAAAAATATCCACAAAATAATTTCTTTTAAGACTTTTCAGATAATCGGCATTTTCTCCGTATATCTCTATCGAAGTATATTGAGAAGGTTTGATTTCAATTTCGTTACGAAGATTTAAAGCAAGACCAAGCGTATCAAAACCTGGACCTAAATTTGCACTAGTCGCCGGAACCGTAATAACCATTTATATCCTTCTACACTGCTTTTAAAACATAAAGAGGTAACGTATCTTTACTAAAATCTGAAATATCTATTTTTTCAGGCAAAAAAAATTCTCCCTCTTTTAAGTTTTTTTCTATTGAAATTATATCGTCTTTTTTAACAAAAAAAGAATTTCCTACCGCTTTTATAGGAGCGTTTTTATTAAAATAAAATCCATCTGCCGATAAAAATTCTATATTTTTAGTTATTTCAAGAGTTTTAAAAAAAACATATGCAAGCTTTATAGCCATAAAACTGCCTGGTCCTTTGGCGTAAATAATTCTTTTAATTTCGTAATCTCTTAAAAGCCCATCAAAAATTTCAGGTAAAATATCGCTTGTCAATCCTTCTTTTTTTATCGTTTTTATTAATCTGTTGTTTTCATATATTCCAACCAGCATAGGTTTGGAAATAGGAATAACTATAATATCAACTGAAGGCCTGAGCAATACACATCTCCTTTTCCTCTTCAAAAGAAACGATTTCATAAGCGTTTGCCTCGGCAAGTTTTTTTGTTAATAGATGATTTAAATGATGACCGCTTGCAAACGCTTCATAAGAGCCTATAAAATTAGCTCCAAGAAGGCTCATATCCCCGATAGCGTCAAGTATCTTATGCCTTACAAATTCATCTGGAAATCTTAAAGAATCGTTTAATATTCCTTTATCATCAAGCACAATTGCATTTTCAAGACTGCCTCCAAGAGCTAAACCTATGCTTCTTAAATACTGTACCTCTTTCAAAAAACCAAATGTCCTGGCTTTTGCAATTTCTTCTATATATTTTTTTGTGGAAAAATTAAAAGTATATTTTTGATTTCCTATAACCGGATGATTAAAATTTATTTCAAAATCGAAATTTATCTCTTTTGAAGGTTTTAAAGAAGCATATTTAACCCCATCTTCTATTTTTACCTCTTTTGTGATTCTTATAAACCTCTTAGGGCTTTGCTGTTCTTGAATACCCGCCTCTTTTAACATCATAACAAAACTCATAGCACTGCCGTCCATAATGGGAACTTCATCGTTATCCAACACAACTCTCAAATTATCCACTCCAAAAGAATATACCGCGCTCATTAAATGCTCTATAGTAGAAACTACAACCCCCTGATTTCCTATTACAGTAGCCATTTTGGTATCTACAACATATTCTGGACTTAAAGGAATACTTACCCCTTTATCACTTCTGTAAAAAACTATTCCGCTATCTTCCCCCATAGGCTCAAGCCTTAACTTTACAGGCACTCCTTTATGAAGACCTATTCCCACTACCTCCACAGGATTTTTTATCGTTCTTTGTTTCATTTTAAAACCTTTTTAATTCTTAATCCAAAAAATGTAGGTTTATCAATTACACCTAAATTTTCTCCATTAAAAATAATATTTCCTTTTAAATTTTTATAAACAAACACATAATCTCCATGACATTCTATAAAACCTTCATTTTCATCCAATATACTCAAATTCCCATACGCCTTAACCTTAGCCCCTGCGTTTATCCTGTTTAAAAAAATACCCTCTTCTTCTACCACAATTTCTTCTCCGCTTCTTATAATTCTATCAAAAATTTTAGGCTTTACTTTTTTTACAACCTCTTTTTCTATCTCTTTAATAATTATTTTTTCCTTTTCTTTTATAAAAGCTTCTGAATTTAATACAAAATAATTTAACCCTTTCTCTTTTAAAAAATTCTCTATTTTTTCGTTATGCTCTTTTAAAAGAAAAAAATGATTTTTTAAAAGGGGAAATTTAGAAGAGACTATTTTTTCAAGCTTTTCAAAATCGTCTACCTCAAAAACTCTAAGTGTTTTTTGTTTCATTTATTAATTACCTTCTTAGAACCGTTTATAACATTAATAATATTAATCTTTATCCACCTAGAATCCATCCATTCTATAGGCTGAACAGGAATTCCCTGGACATATACTCCAAAATGCAGATGGTCTCCGAATACGGCACCGGTGGCTCCCGTTCTTGCCACTACTTTCCCTTTCTTAACAATATCACCCTTTTTGACTCTGAATTCGCTTGTATGTCCGTAAAGCGTATAAAGTCCCAGTTTATGATAAATAATTAACGTATTTCCGTAAATTCCGATATATTCGCTTGCAATCACTTTTCCAAAATTACTTGAATATATTTTAGCTCTTTTTATCTTAGCAAGATCTATTCCTTTATGAACCGCTTTTGATATTTCGCTTCCTTTATAATAATAATGTCTTATTTCTCCGAAATCCGCTCTTTTCGCACTTCCCGGCAAAGGATTGAATCTAGAAACGGAAAACGAATCTATTTTATTTTCGTAAACGTCTTTTGTGTAATTATATATTCTATCTTCGCATATTTTTCTAACTTTTTCATTTACTTCTTTAAACACTGAAACAGGGTCATTTGGAATAGGCATTCCCATACGCTCTAGCACTCTTTTAGCTATATTGTTTATAAACTTATCCGTAATATTGATTTTTACGTTTTTAGGATTGTAAATTCCTTTAGTTTTCCAATAAAAAGGAATATGAACTCTTACCCTGTTTCCGGCTTTATCAGTGGCTATTAAATCGGCACTAAATTTATTTTCCGCCACAGGCCAGGCAATTAACGCCGCATAATAATTATCTTTAACAAAAGGAGTAAGTTTAAATTTATACTTATTATTTACAATAATATATTTGTCTTTTAAATTATCGTCAGAAACTTTAACAACAACCGCCCCGCTTCCCCCTCTTCCAACTGCATATGAATTTTTTATAATCTGGGCATCCGGAGCTACGGTGTCAATTTTTAAAACAATTTCTTTTTCAGCCTCGTTACCGGCAAAAAAATGCCATTTAGAATTATCAACGGCCCTTATTATAAGTTTTATCTCTTTTTCCGTAACATTCGGCAGTTTAACTTCTAAATTAACCTCTTTTCCAAGAGCATTATTTTTCGATTTTTTTATATCAAACACTTTTTTACCCGCTATAGCTATTACTGAATACTCTTTTACACCGCTATTGTCTTTTATTTCCACCTTTAACGGATTTCTTAAATTGGTGATAAATCCGTTAGAATAAACATTAATAATGGGCGGTTCTTTTTCAAATATAGGAGAAAAAAACACAAAACCGGCAATACCCGCAATAACAACTATTAACAACATAAAAGTTTTTTTCATTCCTCACCTTTTAATATCTCTTTTAAATCTTCTTTTAGCATATTTTTAACTTTTGAAAAATCAAATTCACCTTTTAAGGTGGCTCCCGCTGCTCTTATATGTCCGCCGCCTCCGTATTTAACGGCAATTTTACTGACATCTGCGTAATTTTTACTTCTAAGACTTATTTTAATCCCTTCATCATCTTCCCTTAACATAACCGCCACCTCCACACTCGCTATAGCCCTTACGCTATTTACTATAGTATCGGTATCTTCTTTTATCGCTCCGGTTATCTCCATCATTTCTTTCGTAACCTCTACAAAAGCAACTTTTCCATCACAGCAAAGCTCAATAGTATCATAAGCTTTGGCAAGAAGCCTTAGACGAGAGAGTCTGTCTCTTTGGAAAAGCA
Source organism: Caminibacter sp. (assembly GCF_053999135.1). Classification (NCBI taxonomy): domain Bacteria; kingdom Pseudomonadati; phylum Campylobacterota; class Epsilonproteobacteria; order Nautiliales; family Nautiliaceae; genus Caminibacter; species Caminibacter sp. The sequence continues at coordinate 9,570 of NZ_JBMXVQ010000068.1, read as the reverse complement.
TTTTAGCAACATAATCGGGTTTAACTCCGCATCTTACCAACTCAGCCGCGCATTCAAACACTTTATCGTTTACGCTTTCATACTGAAAACTGCCTGTATCCGTAACAAGAGCGGTATAAATACAAACAGCGCTTTCTTCGTTTATATCAACCCCGTTGGTTTTCAACATATTGTAAACTACCTGTGAAGTAGAAGCGGCTTTTGGGTCTATAATATTTATATCACCATATTCGGTATTTGAAATATGATGGTCTATATTAATCAAAAAAGGAGGTTTTTCTTCAATTCCAAGCCTGTCAAAACTTCCACAATCAAAACTAATCATTAAATCGTAACTTTTAGGAAGTTTATTCGTAACTTTATTAAAATTAGGCAAAAAATCCAGATAATCGGGTAAAGGTTTTGTAAGGTTACAAACAGTCACTTTTTTAGACATATTTTTCAAAACGGAATACATACTAAGAGAACTTCCAAGAGCATCTCCGTCAGGGTTAATATGAGATATTAAAACTATGCTATCCGCCTCTTTTATTCTCTCCCATGCTTTTTTAAACAATTCCGTCATTTTATCTCCTCTTATTTTTTAGAAATTTTATCAAATATTAAGAACTTTGTCTGGCTTTATAAACATACGCCAGAACTTCCGCTACCGCTTTATACAGTTCCGGAGGAATTATTTGGTCAACTTCCACGCTTTTATAAAGTTCCCTGGCAAGGGGAGGGTTTTCAACTATCATAATACCATGTTCTCTGGCTATTTCTTTTATTTTTAAAGCCAGATTATCAATCCCTTTAGCTATTACCCTTGGGGCTTCATCCTGGGTTTTATCGTATCTTATGGCAACTGCATAATGAGTCGGGTTTGTAATAACAACATCGGCTTTAGGAACTTCCGCCATCATTCTCTTTTTAGCCATTTCACGCTGAAGCTGACGAATTTTTGCTTTTATTTCCGGATTACCTTCTGTTTGTTTATATTCGTCTTTTATTTCCTGCTTACTCATCCTTAATGATTTTTTATAAGAATATTTCTGATACGTAAAATCTATAATAGCAAAAACAAAAAAAACTCCGAGTAAAGAAAAAATTAATATAACCGCTTTATCCTCAAACCATTTTAACTGTTCTAAAAAACTCATCAGCTCAAGTTTTGGAAACTCCTGCAAAAAACCAAAAAAAAGCCAAAATCCAACTAAAAAAGCTATAAACGTTTTAAGAGTGGTCTTTATCCCTTCAACAATTTTTTTTAAACTGAAAAGGTTTTTAAGACCTTTTATCGGATTTATTTTACTGAATTTGGGGATAATAGGTTTTACGGTAAACAAAAAACCGAACTGAGCCACGTTTCCTATAATTCCGGCTATAATAAGAGCCAAAACTATAGGGGCTAAAAGTATAAAAATATAATAAATGGATTTTATGATTATTCCAAAAACTATGTTTTTGGTAAGTTCCACGCCTATAAAAGAGGTATAATATCTAAAAAATTCTTCCAGATAAAATGTTATATATTTAAGATAAAAAATTAAAACTATGCTTCCGACAAGCAAAATGACAAAACCGCTAACTTCCTGTGATTTGGCTACATTTCCCTCTTTCCGAGCATTTTCTAATTTACGGGAGGTGGGTTCTTCGGTTTTTTCCATATCATCAGCCATAAAGCTCTCCTAATTTTTTAAAAAAACTCTCAAGCGATTTTCTTATTTCTTTACGGTTAAAAGCAAGGGGAGAAGGATGATAACAAACTCCTATATTTAAATCCCCAATTTTATAAAAACCGCATTTTTTAAAGTTTTTAACCTCAGGAAAAAAATAAGAAAAAGCCTTTATAGCCGAATTGCCAAGAAGTAAAATTAATCTCGGTTTTACTGTTTCAATCTCCTTTTTTAACAACTCAGCTCCTATTTTAAGCTCTTTTGCTTTAGGAGTTCTGTTTTTATTATTATCTACCGTTCTAAAAGGAAAAGCATTTGTAATTAAAAAGTCCTTTTTTCTGTCAAGTCCGCTAAGAGTAATAAGATAATTAAGATTTTCCCCGGCTTTCCCGACAAAAGGCTGACGAAGATTTACTTCGTTTTCCCCCGGGGCTTCTCCTATAATCATAATGGGATTATCATTTTTTTCTTTCAAAAAAGGATCAAAAACATCCGTAAAATCAATATTTTCATTTAATACTTTTTCTATAAACTCTCTTCTTCTTTTATAAAAATCCAAAAGATGTTTTTTCCACTCTTCCAAAGTTTTTTATCCCTGAATGTTAAGATTTCCGCCAGCACCCGTAACGGCAGCCGCCTCTTGCTGAATTTTCATTGTATTTTCAAAATTATCCTCTAAAATTTTTCCCACAACATCTTTTACCACATCCCTGGATTTTTTCATAACTTCAACCGCTACGGCATCTTGCAACTGCGTAGGGTTAAAAGAGTTGTTTACACTGTTTATTTCCATAAGGCCTCCTTTATTCTATTAACCGTCTGGTCTATTTTTTTGTTTTCTATTATTATATCGGCCAAATTAGTATATATTTTATCTCTTTTTAAATAAAGCTCTTTGGCTTTTTTTATATCTTGAAAAAGAGGTCTTTTTTTAATTTCTTCATCAGTCATTCTTTTTAAAATTTCTTCAAATCCAACTCTAAGATAAATAACAATTCCGGCTTCTTTTATCTCAGGAATAAACACAGGAAAACCGCCTCCCACAGAAATAACGGTATTTTTAACATTATTTTTAATCCATTTAAAACAGTATCTCTCTTTTTCTCTAAAAACCTCTTCACCCTGAGTTTCAAAAATTTCCTTGATACTCATATTTTCAAAATTTTCTATAAGAGCGTCCGTATCTATAAAATAAGTGTTAAGTTCTTTTGCCAATACCCTGCCCACGCTGCTTTTACCGCTTCCCATAAATCCTGTAAGGATAATATTAGTAGAGTTCAATTTCAATACCTTCTGGAGTTTTGTTTATTTTATATTTATATGTAGCATCAAAATATAAAACCACCCTGTAAAAATTCCCATGACTTCCAACCACAACTTTTTTTAAAAAAGTATTGAATTTTTTAACAATAGTATAAAAATTACTGTATCTTTTAAAATCTATCACTATTCTAAACGGTTTTACCAAAAAAAAATGCCTCAATATTTTATCTTTTGTGGAAATAAATATTTTTTTATTTTTTATATAAAGTTTAAAAATACCGAAATCACTTTTAATAATCCCAAAACCCTTAGGTTTATGGGTGATAATTATTGGAGAGTGAAAATCTATATCTTTATTTATGATTACTTCTTTTTGTTTTATATCGCTGCTTACCGTCTGATATTCAAAAATTATTCTTTTTAAAATTCTTGCGTCATTTGGAAGATAAACCTTAGCCTCCTCAAAATATTTAGGCGTTTTTTTAACGACACTCTCGGGAGACACGACAGGTTCAAAAGGATTAATCCTAGCAATAGAAAAGCTAACCATATATAAAAATATTAAAAACCTCACTCTCCCTCCAATTCTTTTAGCTCAAAATACTCTTTTTGAAGTTTTTCATTCTCTTTTTTAAGAAAAATTACTCTTTCTTGAAGCTTGGCATAATCACTTTCCAAATCTATCAGTCTTGAAAAAGAACGTTTTCCTATCATAAGATTAACCATATAAACTCCGACCATTACGGCTGCAAGTATTATTAAAATAATCTTTTTATCAAACCGCCTTGCGGGAAATATATCGTCAAAATCTATTTTTCTCATAAAAAATCCAGATGAAAAGAGAATCTCTTTTCACCGATTACTTAAAAAGTTCTTTACCGATATATTCGGTACCGTAAGTACTTCTGTTGATTTGAAGAAGTCTGTTGTATTTAGCTGTTCTCTCACCTCTTGCAGGAGCACCCGTTTTGATTTGTCCGGTATTTAAAGCAACGGCAAAATCGGCTATAAAAGCATCTTCACTCTCTCCGCTTCTATGAGACATTATACAGTTATATCCGTTTCTTTGAGCAAGTCTAACTGTCTGCATTGTTTCACTGACACTTCCTATCTGATTAGGTTTTATTAAAATCGCGTTTGCAACCCCTAAGTCTATTCCCTTTTGAAGAAGTTTTTTATTAGTAACAAACAAATCATCTCCTACAAGCTGAACCTTATCTCCAAGTTTTTCCGTAAGAAGTTTCCAACCTTCCCAGTCTTCTTCAGCCATTCCGTCTTCTATGGAAACTATAGGATATTTTTCGCATAAAGAAGCATAATATTCAACCATTTCCTCTTTACTAAGAGTCCTGTTTTCTCCGGCTAAAACATATTTGCCGTCTTTATAAAATTCGCTGCTTGCCGCATCAAGAGCTATTACAATCTGTTCTTTTGGTTTATATCCGGCTTTTTCAATAGCTTTCATAATATATTCTATAGGCTCTTCGTTGTTTTTAAAATTAGGGGCAAATCCACCCTCATCCCCAAGAGCCGTAGGATGTCCGTCTGCTTCAAGAAGTTTTTTTAATGTATGATAAATTTCCGAAGATGCTCTTAAAGCCAAATCAAAATCGCTAAAACCTACAGGCATAATCATATATTCCTGTAAATCAACATCGTTATCGGCATGAGCTCCTCCGTTTATAATATTTAACATAGGAGTAGGTATTACAAGAGCATTGCTTCCGCCAAGATATCTGTAAAGAGGAAGGTTTAAACTTCTAGCCGCCGCTCTGGCAACCGCCATAGATACTCCAAGAATTGCGTTTGCACCAAGTTTACTTTTATTTTCCGTTCCGTCAAGTTCTATCATAATATTATCTATTTCAGCCTGATCATAAGGAGAAAGCCCTATAAGCTCATTGGCTATTATAGTATTTACGTTTTCACATGCCTTAAGTACGCCTTTTCCGCCATATCTCTCATCTTTGTCCCTAAGTTCCAAAGCTTCATTCACACCGGTACTAGCACCGCTTGGAACAATAGCGCTGGCACTGTTTCCGTCACTTAAAACAACCGTAGCCCTAACCGTAGGGTTACCCCTGCTATCCAAAACCTCATCGGCAAATACGTTATCAATTACAACCATACTATTCTCCTTTTAAGTTTAATTCGTCTTCTTTATTGTTTTCTATAGCGTCAATCATATGAGAAAGTTCCACTCCTAACGCTTCTTTGATTTTCTGTTCTATCTCTTTTGCAAGTTCAGGATGTTGTTTTAAATACTCTTTTGCGTTTTCTTTACCCTGTCCTAGCTTTGTAGCCCCATAACTAAACCAGCTTCCGCTTTTATCTATAATATCGAGTTTAACCCCATAATCCAGTATTTCACCTTCTCTTGAAATACCTTTTCCAAACATAATATCAAATTCGGCTATTCTAAAAGGAGGGGCGACTTTATTTTTTACCACTTTTACCTTAACCCTGTTTCCGACTTCTTTATCGGACTGTTTTAAAGTTGCTATTCTTCTAACGTCAAGCCTTACCGAGCTGTAAAATTTAAGCGCGTTACCTCCCGTTGTCGTTTCGGGATTTCCGTATCCCACCATGCCTATTTTCATTCTTATCTGGTTAATAAATACTACGGTAGTGTTCATTTTATGAATGGCTGCAGTCAGTTTTCTTAAAGCCTGACTCATAAGCCTTGCCTGAACACCTACCTGAGCGTCACCCATATTTCCTTCTATTTCGGCTTTTGGGGTTAAAGCCGCTACAGAATCGACTACGATAATGTCAACAGCACCGCTTCTTGCAAGCGTTTCCACTATTTCAAGAGCCTGTTCGCCGTAATCTGGCTGAGAAACCAAAAGATTATCTATATCAACACCTATATTTTTGGCGTAAATAGGGTCAAAAGCATGTTCTGCGTCAATAAAAGCCGCTACGCCTCCTTGTTTTTGGGCCTCTGCTATTATAGAAAGGGCAAGAGTCGTTTTACCTGATGATTCCGGACCGTAAATTTCCGTAATTCTCCCTTTTGGAATCCCTCCTATCCCAAGAGCCAAATCAAGACCGAAACTTCCGGTTGGAATAGATTCTATCGGTTCTATCTCTTTTTCGCTAAGTTTAACCAAAGAACCTTTTCCAAACTGTTTTTCGACCTGTTTTAAGGCAAGCTCAAGCGCTTTTTGTTTTTTCTCATCCATAAAAATCCTTTATGTTTATTTATGTAATTATATCAAATTTGATATAATTTAATTAAACTCAAATAATTTCATAAAATAAATCCTTTCACTAAATTTGAAAAATTTCGTTAAAAAAATAAAAAAGCTGAAAAAATCATTTTATAATTGCAAAACTTTTCTAAATTCATCCCTTTTAAATATTCTCCTAATATTGCAATACCAGCCCTTGGTGTTAGATTCTCATTTGTGGATTGTAATTTGAAATTTAAAATAATTTGTATCATAATTTTAACTCCTGATTTTTAAAAGTCATACCTCTTAAGTGAAAGTTTTTGGTGTGACTTTTTCTTTTTAAATACCTAATTATAGGACATTTTTGCTTTTTCTCTAGTTTGGTATGGAATTATTGGGGTTTTTGCTATAATACAAGAAATTTATTTAAGGAGCATTTATGGGCAATCTTGGAATAAAAGAAAAAGTTATTATTAGTTTATCAACAATTGCAGTATTAATAGTGGGGTTAGTACTATTTGGAGTAAAAGGATTTAACGATGCAAATAGCGGATTTATTAAATATAGAAAAATATCAAAAGCGTCGATTATTGCTAGTAGATTTCAAGCAAATTTATTGAAATTAAAAATGAACGAAAAAAAATATATTGACACTCATAATAAAAAATATATTGATGAATTTATGAAACATTACAATATTGCTATAAATATAGTAAATTCTAACATTAAAACCATTAAGGACCCTAAATTACGAGAAAAACCAATACGAAATAAAAAATTGATCAAAAAATATAAAGAAGAGTTTTTGAAAGTTGTAAAATATATAAATGAAATAGACGATATTGTCCATAACAATTTAAATGTCAACGGTAAAAAAATTGAGCAGTATTTAACAGAAATTTTAAAAAGCGCAAAAGAGGATGGAAATTATAATGTCGTATACAATATCTCGCTTAATCTTAGAACACTTCTTTTAGCAAGACTTTATACCACAAAATTCTTATTAACCAATAACAAAGAAGCATTTGATAGAGTAAATAAAGAGTTTGATAATCTAAAAGAGGAATTAATCAAAACAAATAAACTTATAACAAATCCAAGAAGAAAAGAACTTTTATATAAAGCTATAAATTTAATTGATAAATACAAAAAAGGAGTAGATGAAGTTTATAAAATAATTATAAAAAGAAATAATGTAATCCATAATTTAGATGCAATGGGTATTCAAGCTGAAAAAATTGCTGAGAATGTTAAAGCTACCGTAAAAAGAAAATTAGATGAATTAGGAAAAAAAGTTGAAAAAAACAATAAAGTTTTAACAGAAACATTCATTATTATAGCGGTAATTATTATCTTTATAATAATAGCTATCATAATGTTTATTACAAAAAAAATCATAAATCCTATATTAAATCTTATAAATTACTTAGAAACAGAAATAACCAATACCCTTAATATTAAAATTGATAATCATAACAGAGATGAAATAAGTAAACTTACATACCTTACAACTACTTTTATTTCCAAAATAAAAGAAATTATTTTAGCGGCTAAAAATGCAGGTAAAGAAAATTATACTATTGCCGAAGAATTATCCGATTCTTCTTTAAAAATTGGTAAAAAGTTAGAAGAGAGTTCAAACTATGTAGAAGAAGTTACGTTAGAAGCAAATAATATCGGCAATGAAATAGACGATTATGTAGCAGAAGCAAACAATTCTCAAAACGAAATCGAAAATGCAAATAAGAATCTTTTAATGGCTAAAGATGATATTTTCAAGTTAATTTCGGAAGTCCAAGAAAATGCTAATACAGAAATAGAAACAGCAGAAGATATAAGAAAAGTTTCAGAAGATGTTAAAAATGTAAATGATGTTTTAAATGTTATATCCGACATTGCCGACCAAACAAATCTATTGGCACTAAATGCGGCAATTGAAGCTGCAAGAGCGGGAGAACATGGTAGGGGATTTGCGGTAGTTGCCGATGAAATTAAAAAATTAGCCGAGAAAACTCAAAAAAGTTTAAGTGATATAAATGCAACTATTAGTGTTGTCGTTCAGGCAATAATAAACGCTTCATCAAAAATAAATTCTAATGCATCTCAAACAGAAGAGCTAATAAATACTGCTCATAATGTTGAAACAAAAGTTGAAAACACAGTGAAAAAAGTTGATTATGCAGTAACTATGACAAAAAATATGGTTGAAAATTTCAATAAAATAAAAAATACTATCGATAAAATAGTTAACAAAATTAAAAGCGTTAATAATCTTTCGATAGAAAACACTAAAAGTGTTGAAGAATTAACTACAACAGCAGAACATTTAAACAAAATTGCTGATGAATTAAATAAAAAGTTAAACGAATTTAAAATATAAATATTCCACCCCAAAAGTCAAGACAATTTTTGAAAAATTTTGAGAATGGGGTTGTAAGAATAGAAAGTGAGAAAAGGAGAAAAAAATGGGTGTAGAGATTACCTTAGAAGAGATTGAAGAGAGACTAAGAGAGAATGGAATAAATAAAATTAGTGAGGGAAAGGGAGAGAATCATGTTAGCAAAAATTTAAAAGAATTTTTGTTAAAGTGTGCTACCGGAAAAGTTGACGATATATTAAGCGAGGAAGAGATTAAATTTATAAAAGAGTTGGAAAATGAAGAATTACGCTGAAGAGCTATATGGCATTATAAAATTATACTCTTATATTGGTGAAAAGATAAATGCCAACCTTACAAAAGAAGATTTGCTTGAGTTTGTAGATATTGTAAATCATTATAAAGAACATGCAAAAAAACACTCTTTAACCGTAACTGCTATTGAACCTTATAAAGTTATAAGTTGGGGAAGTGTGAGTTTATGTCTTAAATATCAAAAAAATGATATTAAAAAAGCAAAATATTTCTTAGTTTTAGCTATTTTATCTCTTAATGTTTTTTTAAAAGAAGATGTCGGCAAAAATCATAGTAGTGATTTTTTGAAAAAAGTTTATAAGATGCTAATGTTGGAGTGTCAAGGGGATAAGAATTTCGGAATTGGCAGAAACGGTCTCTATATGATTTTTAAGAGTGCTTCTTTAATTTATCATTAAAATATCCAAATTTGTTTTTTGGTTTTTTCCTCTTTTTTTAATATTATACACTGTATTCTCAATGAATATCGCCCATCTTTTGAATCCCTAATTTCTCTTCTTAATTCCTCTATTATATAACAATCCCTTACTTCTAATACCAAAACACAAAACAACTCTTACATTCATCTTTTCTTGACACTGACTAAATACGCTCAACAAGAGTGCAAATTTTTTAACACTTCGAAAAAGCTAAAAAGTGCAAACGCAAGCACCCTTCAGGTTAAGTGCACTTTTTTTAACGCTTTTTCTCCGTTAAAATTTGCAATTGTTTCACTTTATTTAGTCAGTACCCTTTTCTTTTTCCCCTAAAATAAATGTTTGATTTATTTTGGGGATTGGTATAA
>NZ_JBMXVQ010000067.1:0-8176 GCF_053999135.1 Caminibacter sp. | reverse complement strand
GAAATACCGGCGTTTGCAATAACCAAATCAAATTTTACGTCTAGGTTTTTGAAATAATGTGCCACTTTTTCCAAATCCGAAAGGTCAAGTTTGATTGGCACTACATTTTCAATATCTTTTAAACTGTTTATGTTTCTTGCCACGGCATATATTTTGTTTTTGCCGTCATTGTATCTGTTTACAAGCTCACGCCCTATCCCTCTGCTCGCTCCCGTAATTAAAATATTCATAAATATCCTTTTTCCATTCTTTTCTTTCTCTCCTCTCCCTCTTTTCCCATCCATTTTGCTACAATTCCACAAAAAGGCTCTAAATGTTTATTGTCTCAAAACTTTTTACTTACCTTTGTCTGCCGCCCGGAATTTTTGTAATTATACTTTTTTTGGCCGGATTTTATGCAAAAAAAGCAAAAATTATATTTTTTTCTGCCGCCGTGTTACTTTGGGCGATTTCGACCAAATTTGTTTCCAATCTTTTACTTTATCCGCTTGAACATAATTTTAAAGCGGATAACATTACTCCAAGCTCAGTTGTGGTTTTAGGGGGAGGCACAAATTCAAACGATGTATTAAAAGCAAATCCGGATGCATTTAAAAGGGAAGTTTATGGGCTTTTAATTGCAAAGGAAAACAATCTTCCTTTTGTCTTCACCGGAGGCGGCATAAAAAAGATAAAAGAAGCTGAGAACATAAAAAAAGATATAGAATTAATAACAAAAACATGCGATTGCAAAATAAAAACATATTATGAAGGCAAATCTCTCGACACATATGAAAATGCAAAATTCACCGCCGCCCTTTTTAAAAAATTAACCATTCCTAAAAAAATATATCTCGTAACAAGCGCATATCATATGAAAAGAAGCGTTAAACTATTTAAAAATTTCGGATTTAAAATTATCCCCAAACCCGTCGGATTTTTTTACAACCCCGCGTATACGGTATGGGATATCTTCCCAAATGCGGGGAGCTTTTTTCGTTCATACAAAGCGATTCACGAATATTTCGGACTCTTAAGCCTTAAACTCAGGGGATTAGATTAAAAAAAAGACTATCGGTAAAAAAATAACGGAGGTTAAGATAATCAAAAGTGCAACTTTTCTAGGATACAAATCAAAAAGGGCGGCAAGGTTAACGTTAGTAACCGCTAACGGAGTAAAAATTTCAAGCAACACCGTTTTTAAAAAAAGCGGCTTTAAATTAAACATCTTTAAAACAAAAAAACCTACAAGCGGAAAGATTATGAATTTGTTAATCACTGTAATAATTCCAAGTTTAGCACTGATTTCCCTTGTTTTAATCTCCGCCACATATATTCCGAATATCAAAAGCTGCACCACAATCGAAGCAAATGCCCCCATTTGAAGTATTTTCATAATATCTTTATTAAACGTAACACCTGATATATTAATTATCAGAGCAAGTATACCAAACCACATAACCGGAATTTTTATAATTTTAAAAAAAGCATCTTTAAACGAATATTTACCGCTTGCAAAGAAAAAAATACCGAAACTGTATATAAAAAATATATTCGCAAGATTAACTATAGTAGCAATACTTGCACCTATATCGCCAAAGAGAGCGTAAGAGAGAGGAATTCCGAGATTTCCGGTATTTCCTATAAGCGGCGTAAGAGAGGCTATAATTTTTTCTTTTTTATCTTTTATTGAAAAAGTTAAAGCAAAGGTAAAAACCAGACTGATAAAAACCGCCGCAAGATATGCAATAGGAGAAATTATCAAATCATAATTTATAGGGATAAGCATAATACCCCAAAGGGTAAGAAAAGGCTGTAAAAAATAAGTGGAAAGTATTACCAAAGTTTTGCCGTCAATTTCATTAAATCTTTTTTTTGCAAAAAAACCTAAAACAATAAATATATAAATACCGATAACGGTTATCACTATTTTCCGTTTGTAATAAATTCGATAATTTTTTCTTTTATTTCGTCCTTATTAATAACTGTTTCGTTAATCTCTTTTTCAAAAAGCCCTCTTATGCTATCAGGCGCCTTAACATCGTAATGCGCCTCAATATAGGCAATAGCATCTTTATCGCTTAAAGTATTTTCTTCAAGTTCGGCAATTTCACGGTTGATATCCTCTTTCGTAAGGGCTTTATAAACGCTTGGAGCGAATTTTGTCCACTCGGCAGTAGAATAAGCAACTACTTTGTTATTAATCTCACCTTTTTCTTTTAGGTATTCATATGCCTTAACGGCCGTTGCGGTATGTGCGTCCATTATGTAATTGCCCTCTTTCGCATATTTTGCGATTATCTCCTCACACTCCCCGTCAGTTGCAAAATCCGCAAGAAAATCCTCTTTAATTTTTGCATGTTCTTCTTCGCTCAATTCAAAATACCCGTTTTCTTCAAGTGAAGTCATAAGCTCTTTAGTTCTCTCTTCTCCGAATTTATCGAAAAGCACCCTTTCTACATTGCTTGATTTTAATATATCCATGGCAGGTGAAATGGTATGAATAAGTTCTTTATCCCTTAAATCGTATTTTCCGTATTTTACGAATTCATATAAAATATTGTTTTTATTGGATGCTATTACAATTTTTTCAATCGGAAGACCCATTTTTTTAGCATAATACGCACCTAAAGCGTTTCCGAAATTTCCGCTTGGAATAATTACGTCTATTTTATCCGTCATATCAATTTCGGCGTTTTCCACAAGTTTTAAATAACTCCAGAAATGATAAATAATTTGAAAAATAATTCTTCCGAAATTCACGCTGTTTGCGGCTGATAGTTTTATGTCGTTTTCTTTTAACGTATTTCTAAAATCTTCATCTTTCAAAAGTGCTTTTAAAGCAGTTTGCGCATCATCAAAGTTTCCGATAATTCCGAGTACTTTTTCATTTTCGGCATCAGTTGTCACCATTTGAAGTTTTTGCACTTCGCTCGTTCCTTCATGGGGATAGATACACACAACCTGAATGTTTTCTTTGTTTTCAAACGTTTTAAGAGTAGCAGGTCCCGTATCTCCGCTAGTTGCTGCTAAAATCAAATAGTTTTCGTTTCTCTGTTTTGCTAATGCGGAAAGAATTACACCAAAAGGCTGTAGCGCCATATCCTTAAACGCTCTTGTCGGTCCGTGCCATAGCTCTCCTACAAAAAGATCTTTATCGAGTTTAACCACAGGCACGACGTCGGGGTCGTCAAATTCCCTTAAATACGTATATAAAGCTTTTTCAATCAAATCTTTATCGATATCGATTTTAAAGAGTTTAAGTATTCCTCTTGCAAGATGTCTGTATGTTTTTTCACCTTCCACATCATAATATCTGTTTAAAAACCTCTCATCGATTTTCGGTAATTTACTTGGAACATATAGTCCGCCATTTGGAGCCGCAGGATTAAGTATCACCTCACTGAAAGTTTTCTTTTCGTCAGTTCCACGAGTTCCGATGAATTTCATTATAAAACCTTTTTTAATGAAATTATACATTAATTCAATGGTCAATGGAAAATGGATAATGGAAAATGAGCACAGCAAACCCGGCTACTTAAAAAGTGGCGGAGTAGAGAATGGAAAATATGGGATTTTTTTTAGCTGACAACAACCTCAAAACACTAATACCAATCCCCAAAATAAATCAAACATTTATTTTGGGGGAAAAGAAAAGGGTACTGACTAAATAAAGTGAAACAATTGCAAATTTTAACGGAGAAAAAGCGTTAAAAAAAGTGCACTTAACCCGAAGGGCGCTTTACATACGTATGAAGTGCAAGTTTACACAAAATTTTCATTAAAATCCGCAACCTTGTCTTTTTTTACTTTTTTGTTATTTACATTTTTTCAGCATGAAACAGCCCTGGTCGTCAAACATCCTTGTTATATCTGTTTTTTCTTTTTTGATATAATTTTATAAAAAAAGGAAATACAATGGCAAAAGTAGCAATAAACGGACTTGGAAGAATAGGAAAAATGGTTTTATGGCATTACATTCAGACAAAACCTGAAAACATAGAAATCACTGTAGCAAACGGAGGAAGCGGAACACCGGAAGATTTGGCTTATATGCTAAAATTTGATTCTGTTCATGGAAGATTTCCGGCAAGTGTTGATTATACTGATGAGAGTTTAATCGTTGACGGGAAAGAAATAAAAATAGTAAGCGAAAGAGACCCTGCTAAACTTCCTTGGAAAGAGATGGGAATTGATATTGTAATTGAAGCCACAGGAAAATTTACTGAAAGAGACGCGGCGGCTAAACATATAGAAGCGGGAGCAAAAAAAGTTATAATTACGGCTCCGGGTAAAAATGTGGATAAAACATTCGTTCTTGGAGTAAACCATAACGAATACGACCCTCAAAACCATCATGTAGTTTCAAACGCTTCTTGTACAACAAACTCTTTAGCACCGGCTATGAAAGTACTTGAAGAAGTGTTTGGAGTAGAAAGCGCTTTAGTTACAACTGTACACGCATATACTTCAAGCCAGGTAACTATAGATAAGAAAAAACCCGGAAAACACAGAAGGGGAAGAGCCGCGGCTGTTAATATCATTCCTACAACAACAGGGGCGGCAAAAGCCACAATAGAAGTTATACCAAGTCTAGCTGGAAAAATGCATGCGATGGCTTTAAGAGTACCGGTACCTGACGTTGCAGTTACGGATATAAGCGTAACATTAAAAAAAGAAACCACTGCAGAAGAGATAAATAAAGCGTTTAAAGAATATGCAAACAACCAGTTAAAAGGAATTTTAGACATTACATACGATGAAGTGGTATCAACCGATATGATAGGGAATCCTCATTCAAGCATTATAGACGGTCTTACTACAAGTGTGGTTGACGGAAATAAAGCTAAAATTTTAGCATGGTATGACAATGAATTCGGTTACAGCAGAAGAGTACTTGAACTTGCAAGTTTAATGGCGGAGAAATTATAATCTCCGCTTAACTTTTTGCAAGCTTACTTACATAAGCGTTGGAAACTCCTAAATATCTTGCTATTTCACTGTATTTATATCCGTTTGCCTTAGCCGCTTTAATAGCTTCTTTTTTATCTTCATATTCGGCAAAGAAATCACTAAGTTTTTTTCTAATCACTTTTATATTTCCATCTTCATCTTTTATAATTTTAGGCTCTTTATAAATTTCATCAAGTTCAAAGCGTTCAAGGGGTTTTTTCAGCCACTCCATATATTCTTCAAGAGGCTTCGATAAAATTTTACTGCCCTCTATAATTTCACTGAATTTAGATTTTTTAAGCCTTAACGCCAAAGACTGATAATCCCACTGCGTAATATCATCCACTATTCCCAGGGCTAAAGCATTTCTTTCTATATATTTAACGACTTTCCAAAAATGCTCTTCATCAAAAAGCATATAACTCTCAAATCTGCCTTTCCAAAGATGTCCTATTCTCCCGGTTTTATAGTTATACCAAGCGGCATAAGCACTGTTTAAAAACCTCATAGCTTCCGAAATGTTAGGAAGATGTGTTTCTATTAAAATATGATAATGGTTAGGCAAAATAGTAAAAGCATGAAAAGTGACTTTATAATCGTATTTTGTTTTTAACATTAATTCCATAAATTTAAAATAATCTTCTTTTTCGCTAAATACTTCACTCTCATTTACACCACGATTTACTATATGATAAAATCCGGGTTCGTTTATTCTTGGTTTTCTCGCCATCTTATTTCCCTTTATATCTTATAATCAATAAACTTTACAAAAATTATACAAAATTTTTAAAAATTTAGCTAAAATTATTTAAAGTAAAATAAAAAAGGACATGTGTTAGAAATAACAAAACCAATCATTACCATCAATGAGGCCGATGAAATTATTACAATTCTTGAAAAATTAGGCTCAAAATATGATAATATTACAGTTCAGGTAAAAAATTCGTTTTCTTTTCCTTCAAGCATTATAGCTGAACTTGAAAAACTAAAAAACGAAGGAAAGACTATAAAAATAATCGTTAGTGACGATATAATTTACGAACTTTTTAAAAACCTTAATTTAGATAAAATTTTTGTAGTAAAGGGATAAAATGCATTCCATTATAAAAGACTTTAACTTAAAACTTTTAGGTGTAAATATTATTACATCTGCGATTTTATTGTTATATACATATTTTACGGATTCCAAAGCTTTCTTAGAAACGGCAATAGAGCATATTATCGTAGCTGTTGTTATTCAAATCGCGGCTTATTATTTACTGAAAATTTACGTTATAAAACCCATTCGGGAATTTATAGAAATTTCTAAAGAAATAAGCGAAGGAGATGGGGACCTTACCAAACAGATAGAAATAAAACAGCAAAACGAAATAAAACTTGCCGCAAATTACATTAACAAATTTATATCCAACGTAAGGAAAATTATTATAGACGTTCAGACACTTTCATCCAATATTACCACAAACGCCCTTAAGTTAGAAGAAATTACAAAAGAATTAAAACACACCATCAAAGAAACGGATAAAGAAGCAAATTCAATATCGGAAATATCAAATTCACTTTCAAAACATCTAGATAAAACGGAAGAATCGGTAACATCAACAACAAAAACGCTTATGGAAACTTCTAAATTTTTAGAAAAATTTGCTCTTGAACTAGATAACGCAATCGAAGAAATAACAGCCATCAATTCTAAAGAACAGGAACTAAATAACCTTCTTAACAACCTCAACGCTCAAACGGAGGAAATTAAAAATGTTTTAAAAATTATAAGTGACATAACCGAACAAACGGAACTTTTAGCCCTTAACGCGGCAATTGAAGCGGCAAGAGCAGGCAAACATGGAAGAGGATTTGCCGTAGTAGCGGATGAAATTAGAAAACTCGCAGAAAAATCAGGAGAATCTTTAATATATATAGAAAAAATAGTTAAAACAATTACTAAAACAATAGAAAACACCAATAAAGAAATATCCCAAAATTCCGAAAAAATGAACCACCTTGCAAAAAACACCCAAAATATTCAACTTGACTTAAAAGGAATTTTGGAAATGAATAAAGAAAACATAGAATACGCCAAAATTGCAACCAAAAACGTAACTATTATGGCTCATAACTCAAAACAGTTAATCGAACACTCTCAAAACCTTACAAATATTTCTTCAAAAAACTTAGGAATAGCAAACGCTATAGAAAATGTGGCAAATTCCCTAAAAGAAAAACTTTCATCTCTAAAAGAGATAATTTCAAAATTTAAAACTTGATTTTTTCAATTCTCACCACTCTGTTTCCTTTTTTTACCACTCTTACCTTTTCACCTACTTTTAAATCGACACCTTTTACTACAACGGCTATATTATTGCCGTTTTCAAGTCTTATAAAAACTTCCTGAGCATTTGCTTTATCTATTTCTCTTCCAGCAAAAGCACCGGCTATTCCGCCTATTAAAGCCGAAACAAGACGTCCTTTTCCCCTGCCCATCATACTTCCAAGCACTGCACCGCTGTAAGCTCCTATTACAGCCCCGCTCCCGTCGTCTTTTATAACAACATTTTTAATATCCTCCACTATCCCTTCTTCATAGGATAAAACAGAATTAACATCGTTTAAAGCAACTTCGTTTGAATTATACATTTTTGTACATCCCGCGTTAAAAATCAAAAAACATCCGCATACTGCCGCTAAAAATCTTTTCATACCCGCTCCTTTATATTATTATACCAAAGCACAAAACATCTCTTACATTTATCTTTTCTTGGCACTGACTAAATACACTCAACAAGAGTGCAAATTTTTTAACACTTCGAAAAAGCTAAAAAGTGCAAACAATTTTTGTATCAACCAAGATATCAAAAAAATTTTTGGGAATTTTATTAATTTTATTGGGAGTTTTACATTTTGGACAGATTATAATATTTTTCATATGTTATCTTAAAGTGACTGTCACTATTTGTATAGCAAATGGTGGTCGCTGCAGGGCTCGAACCTGCGACCCCCAGCTTGTAAGGCTGGTGCTCTCCCAGCTGAGCTAAGCGACCGTGGCGGAGCCGACGGGACTCGAACCCGCGACCTCCGGCGTGACAGGCCGGCATTCTAACCAGCTGAACTACGGCTCCTAGTGGCGTCCCCAACGGGATTCGAACCCGTGTCGCCGCCGTGAAAGGGCGGTATCCTAGACCACTAGACGATGGGGACAGATGGTGACCCGTGCTGGATTCGAACCAGCGGCCCTCTGCTTAAAAGG
>NZ_JBMXVQ010000066.1:0-2423 GCF_053999135.1 Caminibacter sp. | reverse complement strand
TCTTAGCACGAGCTCTCAAACCTTCGGACTTTGGTCTTTTTGGAATGGCGATATTATTTCAGGAATTCCTGCTCAATATCACTGCCCTAGGTATGGGAGCTGGAATCATAGCGAAAAAAGAAGTTTCCAAGGATGATCTAAATACTTGTTTTTGGACAATTGCTTGTGTACGTATTTTTTTATTTTTACTCGCTTTTTTAGGGGCTCCTCTGGCAGCTCTTTTTTTTAAAGAACCACGTCTCGTTGGAGTAGTGAGAGTCTCGTCTTTTTGTTTTTTAATTCATCTCTTTGGAATAGTTCCAAATATACTTCTTAGTAAGGAATTGCGTTTCAAAACTTTAAATATAATTAATGGAATAAGTGTTCTTTTTGAATCGTTTGTAGCTGTTTTTTTGGCTTTAACTACAGATTTGGCTTACTGGTCTTTAGTTATAGCTATGTTAGTGAACGCTATATTTTCTAATTTGATCATTTTTATTTTTGTTAATTGGGTGCCAAATTTTAAATTTGATAAAGAGAGCTTTCATTATCTTTTTCGCTTTGGAATTCATGGATTAGGTTTTTCTATTACTAATTATTTAAAACAAAACTTGGATTATTTATTAGTTGGTCGTATTTTAGGAACTTATCAGCTTGGACTTTATGAATTTGCTTATAAAATTCCCCATTTAGTAGTTGCTCGGATTTCCAGACCCGTGGGAGCAGTAGTCTTTCCATCTCTAGCTAAAATTCAAGAGGATAATGAAAAAATTTTTAACGCTTATGTAATGATAGTTAAATTTGTCACCCTAATTGCATTTCCAGTACTTTTTGGTTTGCTTGCCTTAGCAGATATTTTGGTCCTTGTACTTTGGGGTGATCAGTGGTTACCAATTATAAGACCTATGCAAATTCTTTGTTTATGTGCTGCATTAAGATGTATCGTTCAACCTCTGGGAGCTATTTTTTTATGTAAAAACAGGCCAGATATTCCTAATATAACTTCATTTGTTGAACTCATAGTTACAGCTATAACTGTGAGTATTATGGGATATTTTTGGAATATTACAGGAATTGCTATTGGTATGTTGTTGTCTGTTTTGCCTTCATTTATTGTATTGTATATTGGTTTTCGTTTAATAAAGGCTAATATATTTAGATTTTTTATATCTATTTTTAAGACTTTTTTTACTGCTCTTTTATGTGGTATTTTTGTCTGGTTTGTAAAAAAAACTTTGCTTTATTTAAATTTAAATTTAGTGACAATATTAAGTCTAAGTGTAGTTTCAGGAGGAATAATTTTTCTTATTTTGGTTTTGTTTTTTTTCAAGGATGAACTCTTTTTATTAAAGAATATATTATTTAATTGTAAATTGTAATATATAGGTAAAAAATTCTAAGAAACTATTTATAGATTAGGCAAAAATTACACAACGTTTATGACTAAAAAAATATTTTCTTTTCCTTCTTTATTATCTGCCAATCCATATTTGGAATTATTTTACAACAATTTGTCAAAATTTGATTTTTGTTATTTAGGAGGATTAAAAGTTAATGATGGTTGGCTTTATACTAACAATAAAAAGATAGATATTTTGCATTTTCATTGGCCAGAAGATATTTGGCGTATAAGGTCTAAGAATAAGATAGGGAGGTTGAGGGCCCTTATCGGTTTTTGGAGATATTTACGTTTAGCTAAAAAATTGGGAATTAAAATTTGGTGGACACTACACAATCTTGAACACCATGAAGGAATAGATTTTGTAGACAAATTAGGCTATAAAGTTTTAGCAAAACAAAGTGATTTGATTATTTGTCATAGTAAATATGGAGCTAATATTTTGAAAAAACGTGATAATCCTCGAGGTGAACTAGTTGTTATGTACCATGGGCTTTATGAAGGGATATATCCTTCTCCGGCTCCACGAGACGAAGTCTTAAGAGAAATAGGTTTTGATTCTTCTTTGCCTACTTTTTGTTGTTTAGGATATATTCGTCCCTATAAAGGATTTGATTTGGCAATTGACGCGATTAATCTATTAGACAGAGATGTACAATTGATCATAGCTGGTAATGTTCACAAGGATTACGATATTAATGTGCTACAAAAAAAAGTCAGTTTTAATAAGAAGTGCAAAATAATACCGAAATTTTTATCAAATCAAAAGTTTTCAGATATAATTAATGCTTGTGATGCAGTTATTCTTCCTTATAAAAAAATTACAACAAGTGGTTTAGTATTAGCGGCTTGGACATTTAACAAACCTGTTATTGCAGCTGACCATCCTTATTTTCGGGAGATTAGTCAAGGAGTTGAGGCAGCAATTGAATTTTTTCGTCCTGGAGATGTTGGAGACTTGGCAAAAGCCATTTCTCGTTTTTTATTAAAAGCTCAACAATCAAGGTTAGATGCTTTAAATAGATTAGCACAAAAATATAGATGG
>NZ_JBMXVQ010000065.1:0-19686 GCF_053999135.1 Caminibacter sp. | reverse complement strand
TTTGTGCGGTTGATGGTATATACGCTTCGGCGGTAAACGCCGGATTTAAAAAAGAAGGGTATGACGTTGGGTTTATAAGAAGCGATAAACCTATGGATATTGTTTATTTATTTACCACCAATAAATTTCAAGCGGCACCTATTAAATACGTAAAAAGAAAAAATATAAAAAAAACAAATTTTATTTTGGCAAATTCCAAAAACGCGAACGCTTTAACGGGTGAAGAAGGTATATCGGATATTGAAGAGCTTATGGCATATGTAAATAAAAGGATTAATACATTAAATCCTATTATGAGCTCAACCGGGGTAATTGGAGTAAGGCTTGATAAGGAAAAGATAAAAAAAGCTATTGATAAATTCGATTTAGATGAGAGGAATTCCAATAAGTTTGCAAGAGCTATTATGACTACCGATTCTTTTGAAAAGGAAATAGCTTTTGAAGTTGAAGGGAATTTTGGAAAATTTAAAATAGGCGGAGTAGCTAAGGGAGCCGGAATGATAAATCCGGCAATGGCTACAATGCTTTGTTTTATTACGACCGATGCCGATATACCCGTTGAGGATATGTGGGAGATTGTAAGAGAGACTAATGAATCTACTTTTAATGCTATAAGTGTTGATGGGGATACTTCTACAAACGACAGCGTGTTTTTAATGACCACAAGAAACGGAGGATATGATAAAGAGGCTTTTAAAGAAGCTTTAAAGCAGGTTATGTTAAAACTAGCCCTTGATATAGTAAGGGATGGAGAAGGCGCTACTAAAACGGTGGCGTTTGTTGTTACGGGAGCTAAAAATAATCAAGAGGCAAAAATAGCGGGAAAAGCGTTAACAAATTCTTTGCTTGTAAAAACGGCTATTTTCGGAGAGGACCCCAACTGGGGTAGAATAGCTTCAACCATTGGGGCAAGCGGGGTTGAGTGTGATGAAGAAAAGCTTAAAATCGCTTTTGAAAATGTTGTTGTTTATGATAAGGGCCAAATTATTTTTGATGAAGAAACAGAAAAAAAAGCCCATGAGGTAATGAAAAAAAGAGAATTTAAAATTTATGTGGATATAGGTGTTGGTAAAGGGGCGTTTACCGCTTACGGATGTGATTTAAGCTATGATTATGTAAAAATTAATGCGGAATACAGGACGTAGTTCTTGATTTTTTTCTTTTTTTTGTTATAATTTCATCACTTATTCCGGCGTAGCTCAGTCGGTAGAGCAGACGGCTGTTAACCGTCGGGTCGCAGGTTCGAGTCCTGCCGCCGGAGCCATTTAAAAATAAGACATTAAGTGTCTGGCCCTTAATGCCGGCGTAGCTCAGTTGGCTAGAGCAGCTGATTTGTAATCAGCAGGTCGGGGGTTCGAGTCCCTTCGCCGGCTCCATGAATTTCTCCAAATATCATCTCCGATACTTTTTGACTATTCATAAGTTTTATATTAAAATCTTATACTAATTTTATAGAAAGGGAAAAATATTTTTAAGTGGATATTTCTAAGTATATTTTTTATAGGCTGTAGCGTAAGCGATTATCATTATATTGCTAAAGCCGTAACTTCTAAAAATCCTTCAACTGTTTTTAAATCTTATGTTAAAGCAAAAAAAAGATATTATATAACCCATCCCGAAGCGCTTCAGAGGGATATAAAAAGTTTTATTTTAAATTTCAGAAAAGAAATCAGACGATTTGTAAAAGCTATTTCCATATGGCCAAATCCTAAAAAACCTTCTACCACGACACTTGTAAAATATGAAGAAGGCTATAAGGCGAGGGCTATTATAAATTTTGAAAAAGGATATGTAAAAGTAGAAAGTATTGTTAATAATAAGAAAAAATTTAAAAAAGCGCTTGTAAATACGATGCTAATGCCAGAAGACCCAAGAAGCGTCGATTTGTTCAGTGATAAAATAGTATTAAAAGGAAAGCCTTTTTTAGCGGGACAGATAAAAGATTTTGAAGGAAAGGTGGTTTTATATCCTTGGAGGGCAAACAGGTATGCTAATTGGCTTTTAAAGCATAAATACAGACACTATAAAATAAAAAATAAAACGGTCTATTACGTGACGTTTCCTTTAACAAAAAACGCCGAAGATATAAGGGCGAGAAGATATAAACCTTATGTTGTGACTTATTCTAAAAAATATGCTATTTCCAAAACGCTTGTTTTTGCGATAATTAAGACCGAAAGCGACTTTAACCCTTATGCGGTAAGCTACGTTCCGGCTTTTGGGCTTATGCAGATTGTTCCTACTACTGCTGGGGTGGAGGGGTATGAGAGGGCTTACGGTTATAAAAAAGTGCCTTCAAAAGAGTTTTTATTCGTTCCAAAAAACAATATAAATATAGGAACGGCTTATTTAAACGTTCTTTTTTACCGTTATCTTAAAAAAATTAAAAATCCCATCTCAAGGGAGTATCTGGCGATTGCCGCTTATAACAGCGGAATAGGCAATGTTTATAAGGTTTTTAGCATAAGAAGGGATAGGGCCATAGCGATTATTAATAAACTCTCTCCTAGGGAAGTATATTACAGGTTAACCCGCAGGCTTCCTACGGATGAGGGAAGAAGGTATCTTCCGAAAGTATTAAAACATAAAAAGCTGTTTGTCAGAATATAGAAAGATATCTTTCTATTCCGTCAGGTGCTAGTGTTACGGTTTTTCCTTTTAGTTGTTGGGAAGCTAGTATGTTTGCGGCTGTAGAGATGCCTCCTGTTATTCCTTTTTTAGGAAGTTGTTTCATAAATTCTATTGCTTCTTCGTCGTCTATTAAAATTACGTCGTCTACTAAATTCAAATTCAATGTTTTAGGAATAAATCCTGCACCTATTCCCTGAATTTTATGAGGTTTTACAGGCAAATTTTTTTTATAGATTTTATTATAAATTACAGGGGAATTTTTTGACTCTACGGCTATTATTTTAACACCTAAAGGTTTTAAAACTTTTCCTATTCCGCTAATGCTGCCGCCGCTGCCAACGGCACATACAAAATTTTTTATGCCTTTTATTTGATTGAAAATTTCAAGCCCTGTAATTTCCTGAGAGGAGGAGTTTATGGGGTTTTCAAACTGTTTTGCAAAATAAGCGTTTTTCTTTTGAACGTAATCTTGGGCTTCTTTTATAGCATCAGCTATATTCCCATCGGTTAAGATTAAATTTGCCCCGTAAGCTTTTAAGAGTTTTTGTCTTTCGATTGAATAGCTTTTTGGCATAAAGATAGTGGCTTTTAGGTTAAATTTCTGAGCGTAAAAAGCCAGTGCTATTCCCGTATTGCCGCTTGTTACTTCTACAATTTCTCTATATCCTTTTAAAAAAGCTTCTTTACACATAAAAAGAGCGGGTCTGTCTTTTATGCTTCCGGCCGGGTTTTTATATTCTAATTTTACGGATATGTCTCCTAATTGAAAAACAGGCGTGTTAAACATCTTCTACTCCTTTTAAGAATAAAATTCCAATAGCGCTTGAAATAAGAGAAATTACAAAAAATAAAAATGCCGCCACTACGCCTGTAGCCGGATTTAAATGCAGATATTCAAGACCGTAAAGAAAGGTAAGTTCTCTAAGTCCAACCCCTCCTATAGAAATTGGAATAGCGCTAATTATTGAAGATATAAAAAATAAAATAATAAGGTCTATTAGATGCTCTTTTATTCCAAGAGAAAGTAAAATCGCCAGAAATGAAAGTCCCTGGAGCAACTGAATTATTACAGAATATAAAAAAGGGTAAAAGTCAAATTCCAAAAACAGTGTTTTATGCAGGAAATAAAGTCCAAAAGGCGCTATAACAATTAAAAATCCTATAACCCATACAAATTGCCGAAAAGAAGAAATAAATATAATAATACCTGTTAAAAACATTATCGCAAACAGTCCGGAAATCCTGTCGATAAGGAGCGCTTTTATGATTTTTTTATACCCCTTTTTATATTTTTTTTGGAATTTATACGCTTTATATACCTCTCCCCCTATTCCTCCTGGTAAGATGGTGCTGTAAAACATTCCTACATAATATAGCATAAGCTGTTTTTTAAAGCTTGGAGTTACATTTATGTTTTTTAAGTATATATGAATTCTTAATGTGGATATTATTTGTGATGCGTTATAAAAAATAAAAGCTAAAAAAAGAAATAAAGGATTGTGAAGTTTAATATTTTTTAGCTCATTGATATCCACTTTTTGAAAAATTATATAAAAGGCCGCAAAAATAAAAAGAATTTTTATTAGAAGTTTAATTTTTTTCTTCATGCTTTTCCACTATTTCTTTTATTACGTAAGGCTTTTTGCCCTGACTTTCGTAATAGGTCCTTATCATAATTTCAGCTAAAAACCCTGTTGTTATCAGCTGAATTCCCCCTAGTATAAGCATTGTACCAAGAGTTAAAAGAGGTCTGCTGCCTATACTTTGTCCGAAAAGTTTTAATATAAAAAGATAAAAATCAATTAAAGCACCGGCGCTGAACATAATAAAACCTACGGTACCGAAAAAATGCATAGGTTTTTGACCGAATTTTTGCATAAAAACAAGATACATCAAATCGCTTATAACCTTAAATATTCTGTTAAAGCCGTATTTGCTCTGTCCAAACTTTCTTTCGTGATGTTTTACGGGAACTTCTGTTATTTTCGCCCCGTACATTTCAGCTAAAATCGGTATAAATCTGTGAAGCTCTCCGTAAAGTCCTAAATTTTTCGCCACATCTTTTTTAAAGACTTTTAACGTGCATCCGTAATCTGTTATATGAACGCCTGTTATTTTTCTAATGATTTTGTTTGCTATTTTACTAAGAAATTTTCTAAAGGGCTCATCCTGTCTTTTTGCTCTTATTCCCGCTACGACATCGTAACCTTCGTTTAGTTTTTCTATCATCATAGGAATGTCGCTTGGGTCATTTTGCAAATCCCCGTCTATTGTGACTATTATATCTCCCTGGGCGATTTCGATACCGGCCGCCATAGCCGATGTCTGACCGTAATTTCTGTTTAGTATTACAAGTTTTGTTTTATCGTTCATATGTTTTTTTATCTCTTCTACGGTATTATCCGTACTTCCGTCATCCACTAAAATAAGTTCGTAGTCAAAATCTTTAAGGGCTTTATCCACTTCTTCTATTAAATATTTTATATTGTCTTCTTCGTTCATAAGAGGTACTACTACGGATATTTTCATATGATAACCTTTTTGTGAAATTATACTTTACCAAGCCATAAATTTACGCTGAAATTTCTTACAAATTTTAAATTATGTGCTTTTACCATAATGTCTCTAAAAAGAGCATTTTTCATAAGGTTTTCGAGCCTTTTCATAAATTTGAACTGTTTTAAAAACCTTTTTTCCCACTCTTTTTTATAATCTTTTTGGCTGATTATGGAGTTTGCCAAAATTTCAGCCGATTTTATTGCATAATAAATTCCCTCAAAACTAAGAGGCATAACCTGTCCCGCGGCGTCTCCTACAAAATAGACGTTGTTTTTTTGAATAATTATATTTTCTCTCCAAGTCGGAATAAAATAGCCTTTAGGTTTTTCCTTGACTTTTAGATATTCACACAGGTTTTTAAAACTTTTGGCGTCTACGCTTCCTATGTGCGTTAAATCTCCATGGGGAAAAGCCCATCCGTAATATTCGCCTCCGTATTTTTGTTCAAAAAAGAATTCACAGACTTCGGTTTTGTATTTATCCGTTTTTGAGTAATGCGTTATTGTTTTTGGTACCGGAGGCAAGTTTAAGGCTTTTCTTACGCTGGAGTTTACTCCGTCTGCGGCGATTAAAATATCGTATTCGAAAAGTATTTTTTCGTTTTTTATTTTTACAACCGCTTTTTCTTGTTCAAAGCCTCCGAATTTTCCATAATATAATTTAGCCCCGTCTTTTTGAGCCAAATCTCTAAGAGTCTGGTCGAATTCGTATCTAAAAACGATACTTAAATTTTTTCCTTTTAAAGGAATGGGAATTATTTTGTTTTTATATATTATTTCTACTTTTGAGAGTGTGTGTTTAATAAGGCTTTTTGGGATTTGAAACTGTTCGAAAATTTTGGTTTTAACTCCGCCTCCGCAAGGTTTGTCCCATATCTTATCCTGAATTAACGTAGTATCAAATCCTTCTTTTGCCAAAAGTCTTGCCGCTGTTGAGCCCGCAGGCCCTCCTCCAATGATTAAAACTTTCATTCCATTCTGTCCTTTTTATAGTTAAACGGAAGCGTGTTTTTTAAATGAGGGGTTAATTTTATAGCCGCCCATCCGGCTTCCTGTTTTATTATTTTAAAATGGGGGTAGTTTTTAAGTTCTGTTACTTTTACAAGCGTCAAATTGTTTTCTTTTGCAAAATTTGCTATTTTTTTAGGAGCTAAAATAAAATAATTCAATAAAACACTTCCTATATATCCTGTTACAAACAGTATTTGGGCTATTTGAAGTTTTTTGTATTTGAGTCCGGCAAAAAACAGCGTAATAAGTATTGCGAAATATATTAAGTTAAATTTTGAGAGTAAATAAATTGCAAATACTTTTAATTCGTCGTTAAACAAAGTAAAAGAAAATTTAAGCAGGTAAGGAAGCAAAAAACCAAGTGCTGAAATTACGTAAAACAGTGTTTTCATAGGGGGAATACCCTTATTTTATCTGTGTTTAATCTTTTTCTGAGGGTCTCTTCTATTGCAAAAAGAGTAGCGCCTCCAGCACTGCTGCAAGCCGCGCAGGCACCTCCGTATCTGATAAATACATGCGTTTCGTCATTGTTGGCTTCTCTTACATCTACTACTTCCGCATATCCTTCGTCAAATGCGAGCATCGGCATAATGTCTTTTTTTAATACATTTTCTATTGCTTCTATTTTTTCTTTTATATTCATATCTTCGAATTTTTTATCCATTTATTTCCTTTTGTGGTAAAATATTACATTGGAATATACCTAAAAAAAAGAGAAATATCAAGAAAAGAGGTGGTTTTGAGAGATTTAGATAAAAAAATTGAAGAATTAAAACCTCTTGTTTATTCTATCGAACTTAGAGACGTGTATACTCAGGGGCATTCTGAAAGAGTTGCGAATTACGCTAAAGATTTCGGAAGATTTTTAAGACTTTCCGATGAGGAAGTAAACGATTTGTATTTTGCGGGATTGTTACATGATTTAGGAAAAGTTGGTATTCCCGATTCTATTTTGTTAAAACCGGGAAAGCTTGAAAAAGAAGAATTTGAGCTTATTAAATATCACTCCGTTTTAAGCGGTAATATAGTAGAAAAGATAAAAAATTTTTCTTATCTTAGTAAAATTATTAAATATCATCACGAAAATTTTGACGGAAGCGGTTATCCGGACGGATTAAAAGGTGAAGAAATTCCTTT
Source organism: Caminibacter sp. (assembly GCF_053999135.1). Taxonomy (NCBI): domain Bacteria; kingdom Pseudomonadati; phylum Campylobacterota; class Epsilonproteobacteria; order Nautiliales; family Nautiliaceae; genus Caminibacter; species Caminibacter sp. Next base: position 12,349 of record NZ_JBMXVQ010000065.1, on the reverse strand, counting down.
TTTAAGCAGAATTTTAAGTTTATGCGATGTTTTTGATGCTTTAACCACCAAAAGGATTTATAGAAATGAACTCAGTTTAAAAGAAGCTCTGGAAGTTATGGAAAAGGAAAAACATAAGTTTGACCCTAAGCTTTTTGAAAAATTTAAAAATTTTATTAAAAATTATGGAGTTATTGAGGAAAATTTTTTTGAACTTAATGAAGAAGTGATTTCAAGACTCAGAAATAATATATTTTTTATAGACCCTTTAACCCAATTTTTAAACAGACAGGGACTGCTGGCACTTTTGCAGCGCAATACCAATGTAAATTTATTTATCAATTTAATAGAAATTAATATAAACAAATTTAAGGCTTACAATAAGGCTTACGGATTAAAAAAAGGTGACGAGCTTTTAAAAAACCTTGCTGATGAGATAAGAAAATTTTTTAAAATCGAAACTGAAATAAAAGAGAAAATACGGGATAAAGATATATTTGGTGTAAGGCTTAATGCGGACAGGTTTTTACTTTTAAGTTTTGGAAGAAGAGGGGATTTTTTGCAGTATAAGATAGAATCTTTTAAAGATTTTTTTTATAAAAAATATAAAGTCGGCATTAGAAACTCTTTTATTGCCGTGGATAAGCTTCTTACAAAAAAACTTATAAATGAGATAGGTTATCTGATATGAAAATAGTGTTAAAGTATAAAATAGAAAATGACGGTGATTTGCTGTTTGCAAAAATAGATTTAAATAACTTTTTAAAAGGTAAAAAAGAAAAAGAATATAAAAATTTTCTTTCTTTTGCGTTAATGGAACTTGGTACGAATCTTTTAAAACACGGGGGCGGGGGAGAAATATGGCTTTTAGAAGAAGAAGGGGAATATCTTCTAGCCGCCCTTGATAAGGGTCCCGGGATTGAAAATATAGAATGGGCGGTAAAAAAGGGGACTACTTCTTATAATAATTCTTTAGGTCTGGGATTGTTTCAAATATCTCAAAACAGTATGTTTGATTTGGAAATTTTTACTTCTACAAAAAAAATAAAAGGTACCGTGGTTTTGCTTGTTCCAAAAACGTTGAAAAAAAATTATTGTTATTTGATTAGAAATTATATGGATATAAAAACAGGAGGAGATTTTATTGTTAAGAAAGGAAAATTTTTTTTAATAGGAGATGCAAGCGGTCATGGAGTTGCTGCCGGTAAAAGCGCCGAATTTGTAAAAAAGTATTTTTTGAAAAACGGTTTTTCCTGTCTTTTAATAAATGAATTTTTTTATAAACTGCATATGGAAATAAAAGAGAGAATGTTGAGGGGGGGTGTTCTTAGTGTAGTTGAGGTTACTAAAAAATTTTTACTTATATGCGGGGTTGGAAATATAGGCATTGTTAAAAAACATTTTGAAAAAATAGAGTTTTTTTCTCAAGAAGAAGGTATCGTTGGAGAAGTGTTTTCTTCCGCTTCTACCTATAAGATAATATACGATAAAAATACGGTGGTAATACTTCATACTGACGGTATAGAAAAAAATTTATTGTATAATATATTACAAAAAACGGATAATATATATTTGATAGCGGTGGCTTCTGTGTTTTTTTCCGGGGTTATGGATGACAGAGGAATTTTAATTTTTAAAGGAGAAAAAAATGAAACCTGAATATAAAAAAATTTTACTTGAAATTATAAAAAATGAAAGCGAAGATTTAATCCATTATTGGATAGAACTTTTTGAGGATGAGGAAAAAGACGATGAATATAGGTATTATGATGATTTTTTGGGTTTTTTTGAAGAGTGTGTGGAGGCTGATTTAAAACTTGATACCCCTGAGGCCTATGCTCTTGTTCATTTTTTGAAAAAGCTGGTTGAAATAAAAGGAGAGGATAAATTTTTTAATTTTAAAAATTCCGTATATACCTGTTATCTGAAATTTCCTATTTTCAAAAAACTTGAAGAGAAAGGGTATTTTAATTTTGAAATAGTTGCGGAGTTAACCCAGTTCTTTGAGGGAATAACCTCTCATCTTATTGTTGATATTTTAAAACAAAATGAGGAAATGCAAAAAGTTACTATGAACGAACTTGAAGAGAGAGAAGCACCTATAGCCCAGGTTTGGAAAAACGCCATTATGGTGAGTATCGTAGGAAGTTTGGATTCAAACAGGGTTTTAAAAATAATAGATAAGATTTTAGAAAGACTTGAAAAAAGCGAAATAGAATATGTAATAGTTGATATAGGTTCTATTTATGATATGAACAGTGAAGTTGCAAGACAGATAATAAAACTAAACAATGCTATTCATTATATGGGCTCAACTGCATATTTAACGGGGATTACGCCTGTTATAGCAAAAAGTCTTACTCATCTTGATATAAATTTAGGGGATATAAAAACGTTTTCAACAACTCAAAAAGCGATGGAAAAAATTATTGAACAGAGTGTTTGACTGTGTTATTGTGGAAAACGGGGATAATATCGAAATATTCGGTAATTTAAATATAGATAAAGATTTTTTTTATTCCCATATAAAAGATAAGGACTGTGAGCAGATTATAATAAACGGGGAAAAATACTGGGTGTTGAAAAAAGAAAACGTTTATATAATAGATAAATTCCTGTGTTTTAATGAAATATTGGAAAAATATAAGGAAGAAGCTATTTATGACCCTTTAACAGGATGTTATAATAAAAAAGAAACCGAAGAATTTATAAAAAAATTTCTTTTTAATTTTTTAAGATACAAAACAGAACCTTTTTCTGTTTTGATGCTCGATATTGATTTTTTTAAAAAAATAAACGATACATATGGTCATTTAGCCGGTGATTTTGTGTTAAAACAGATGGCGGATTTGATACAAAATATTATTAGAAAAAGCGATATATGCGGGAGATTTGGAGGAGAGGAATTTGTTATAGTGTTGCCAAATACAAAAATATCCGGGGCTATGAAACTTGCAAACAGGATAAAAGACGCTATAGAAAATAAAGAGTTTGAATTTAACGGTATTAAAATAAAATTTACTGTAAGTATAGGAGTAACTTCGGTAGGAATTAATGATTCATATGAAAGTCTTATGGCAAGGGTTGATGAAGCGTTATATGAGGCTAAAAAAAAGGGAAGAAACAGAATAGAATATCGTTAAATAAATTTTATTCCAAGCTTCACAGGTCCATGGGCTTCGAATACCAAAAAACTTTCAACATCTGCGGTTTTTGAAGGTCCGGATATAAAAACACCAGGTTTTTCAATTAGTTTCATAACATCTGTTGTTTTTTCATATATTTTGTTTTTGTTTAGTATAATTGCTACTCTTTTGTTTAAAAAAAGTTCTTTTGTATAGTCTTCTATCCATACGGCTCCGTTTTCTGCTATACCGAATTTTGCTTTTGTTACATACCATTCTTTTGGAACTTCTTCCAAAATTTCTCCGCCCGCTATTTTAAGGTTTTGTATAAAAGTCTCAATCATTGTATGAACCTTGATTTTGGAATTTCAGGCAGTGCTTTATATCTGCTCCATTCTTTAACGGCTTTTTTAAGCAGGAGTTTTGGAGTAAGACGTAAAATAATGCTAAATATCTTAAAAATGTTTGGCGAATGAAGAGAAGTTTCCATGAATTTTAACGCTAAGTTTTCTTTTGTGACATACTCTCTCATTTTGCGGGTTAGATATGTTGGGTTTGTGTTTGTTTCTCCTAAAATTTCAGCAACGTCTTCTTTTGTTGTGTGAATTGCCGGAAGTACGATATGAGAAGGCTTTTCGCCTCTTAACTGAACTATTCTCTCTCCAAGGTCCGTATCGATTACTTCAATGCCTTTCTTTTTTAGAAATTCATTAAGTCCGCACTCTTCTGTAAGCATTGATTTTGATTTTACGACTTTTTTGGCATTAATGTCTTTTAAATATTTAAGTACCGTTTTGTTATGTTCGTTTGCGTCTTTTGCGAATATTACTTCGATACCTTCTTTTTTTGCGTTTTTTATAAATTCGTCTACCAGATTTTTAAGATTTTCAATTACATAATCTTTTATTTCACTTGCATCTTTTCTTAACTTTTCCCATTCGAGAACCTCTTTTATAGCTTTATCCCTTTTTTGTCTAATACTCCAGAGGGCTTTGTCGTGGCGGGGTCCTTGCTGTTTGTAAAATTTTACGGCAAGTTCGTAATGTTTCATTTCACAGCTCCAAGGATTCGTATAAAATTTCGCTTATGTGTTTTATCTCTATATTATCGCCGTCTTTTTCGGCAATGGATTTTAAATGGAAAAGACATGAATAATCAACTCCCGTTATTACATCGCCTTTATTTTTTAAATCATCAAGCTTATTTCTCCCCATGATATAACTGATAAATCCTTTTTTTAAACTAAAAACCCCTCCAAATCCGCAGCATTCATCCCTATCAGCTTCTTTTATGTTTCCTCCTAGCACTGCTTTTACTTTATTAAAATAAGGAATATTTAGTTCACTTGGCATACCTTCTAAAAGATGCCTTAAAGAGTGACAGGAGTTGTGTAAAACAATATCATGTAAAAATTCGCACAGTTCAAACGTTTTATTTGAAATGCTTAGGTTTTGTGCTCTTACGGTGGAAACACAGCTGCTTGAGGGTGAAACAATATAGTCGAAATCCTTAAAAATTTCTTCAAATCTGTTTGGAAGAGAAGTTTTATAACCTGAATTTATAAAAGGCTGGCCGCAGCAGGTCTGTTCTTTGGGTACGCTTACATTAAGACCGAAATGTCTTAATATTAAAAGTGTTTTCCGGCAATTTCGGGATTTAGTTAGTTTATATAACAAGGAACGTGTAAGGCAATGTTCATCTCATATCCTCAATCAGGTTTTTGTTTTTTAGATATATTTTTATATTGTTATATATTTTTTTAAGTTCTTTATATCCCCATAGGGCTTTTTTTATATTTTCGAGTCTGTTTTGATTGTTTAATTCATATTCATGAGTTAATTCATTTCGAATTTCTCTTAAAATGTCCCAATTTTGAATATCATAAAGTATATTTAATTGTTCAAGTTTATGTAAAATATCAATCATTGGTAAATGTTTGTTTTCTATTTCTTTTAATTCATATAAAACTTCTTTAAAAAGTTTAGCGCCTATATTGTCTTGCAGTTTTGTATAAGTATATAAAAAGCTGTTAATTAATCTTTTATGATTTTTATTTGAAAAATCTATGAAATCTATTTTTTGCAGGTCCTGATAGTCTTCTTCAATTGTATTAATAAGATTATCAATGATTTTTATTCTTTCATTTAAAATTTTATTCAAAGTAAAATTCCTTTTTTTAAAGCTTCTTCATCAATTAAAGTTTTTTCTTTTTGAGGATAAGAAATCACTACGTCAATTTTTTGTTCGCCTATTTTTCTTTTAAGGATGTTTAAAAATTTTTCTTTGGATAAAAAAGGGGGTTTTTGAGAAAGTTGTATATAAAGGTCGATATCTCCACCTTTTAAGCTATCATCAACTCTGCTGCCAAAAAGATAAATTCTGCACTTTCCAAACACTTCTTTAGCACTTTTTTTTATCGCATCAATTTCAAAGGAAGAGAGTCTCATTCTCTTCCTTAATCCATTTCGTTAGGGTCAAGCGGCGGGCGGTTGTCTTTTGGCGTTACAAGCCAGAAATGTCTAACTTCGCTTCTAAAATTATCAAGAATACATTTTGCCTTTTTGCTTCCGGTTGCGTTATAGTATTCGATTAATCTTTTTTTGAGATATAGTTTTGGTTTTTCGTTTTCATCTATATCGATTCTTCTGATTTCTATAAGTTCCGGGTTGATTTTATCTACGAATTCATGTTCTTTATCATATACAAAAGCGACTCCCCCCGTCATTCCGGCACCAAAGTTAATTCCGGTTTTACCAAGGATTATTACCTCTCCTCCGGTCATATATTCGCAAGGATGGTCTCCGCATCCTTCAATTACCGCTACGGCGCCTGAGTTTCTGACTGCAAATCTCTCTCCAACTTCTCCGGCTATAAAAAGTTTTCCTCCCGTTGCCCCGTATAGACAGGTATTACCTGCTGCGGCTCCTTCTTTTTTAGGGGTTATAATTATTTTACCGCCTGCCATGCCTTTTCCTACGTAATCGTTTGCCACTCCTTTAAGTTCAAGTGTCATACCTTTACTTAAAAATACCCCAAAACTCTGTCCCGCAACACCTTTAAGTTTATATACGATACTGTCTTCCGGAAGACCGGCATCTCCGTAATATTTTGCTATAACACCGCTTGTTAAGGCTCCGAAACTTCTGTTTAAGTTACATATTTTGGCTTTTACCACGGATTTATGGTTAGGGTTTTTAATAGTTTCCATAACTTCTTTTAGAAGTTCTTTTTCAAATTCATTCTTGTCAAACGGCTCGTTTTCTTTTTGTTTGGTGTTAATTCCTTCTACATATTCAAACAGTTGTGAAAAATCGAATTTTTTCGCAAGAGGAATTTCTTTTACTTTTAAAAGATAATTATGTCCGATAATTTCATCAAGAGATTTATATCCCATTTTTGCCAGATATTCCCTTACGTCTTCGGCTAAGAAGTTTAAGTAATTAATTACTCCCTCAACCGCTCCTTTGAATTTTTTTCTGTACTCTTCATCCTGGGTGGTGATACCTACAGGACATTTATTTGTCTGACAGCTTCTACAAAAAACACATGTTACGGCCATAAGAAGAGCCGTTCCAAAGGCGTAATATTCAGCTCCAAGAAGTGCGGCTATTATTATATCTCTTCCAACTTTCAAAGCTCCGTCGGTTTCAAGGGATACGAATTCCCTTAAATGGTTTGCTTTTAAAGAGTTATGCCCTTCGATTAATCCAATCTCCCATGGATTTCCGGCATGGCGTATTGAAGTTATAGGAGCGGCTCCCGTTCCTCCTTCGCTTCCGCTTATAACTATATGGTCGGCATATGCTTTTGCCACACCTGCCGCTATTGTTCCGACACCTGCCGTTGATACGAGTTTTACGCTGATTTTTGCTTCAGGATTGATTTGTTTTAAGTCAAAAATCAGCTGAGCCAAATCTTCAATCGAATAAATATCATGATGTGGAGGAGGAGAAATTAACGTTTTACCAGGCGTTGTGTGTCTTAGTTTTGCAATATATGTAGTAACTTTAAATCCAGGAAGCTGACCACCTTCACCCGGTTTTGCCCCCTGGGCTACTTTAATTTGAATTTCTTCGGCATTTACGAGATATTCCGGTGTTACTCCAAATCTACCGCTTGCAACCTGACGGATTTTACTCTGTTTTATTGTTTTGTTTCTTACAGGGTCTTCTCCTCCCTCTCCCGAGTTGCTTCTAGCACCAAGGCGGTTAAGCGCTTCTGCAAGTACTTCATGTGCTTCTTTGCTTAAAGCCCCGATACTCATAGCAGCGCCTATAAATCTTTTGATGATATTTTCTTTAGGCTCTACTTCCGAAATATCAATAGGTTTTTTGTTTGAATTTATATCCAAAAAGTCTCTGATGTAAGTAGGTCTTCTGTTTTCTACGAGTTTTTTAAATTCTTCATAATCTTTTTTATCCCCTTCAAGCATTTTTTTAAAGGCTTTTACAATTAAAGGCGTTATTTCATGATATTCTTCGTTTCTTCTGAATTTATACACTCCTCCGGCTGGAATCTTGTCTTCTTTAAACGCTTCTTTATGTTTTTGTTCTATTTTTTCTTCTATATCTTCATAAGTAAGCCCAGGAATAAGTGTTTTGCTTCCTATAAAACATTCGTTTGCCATTTCTTCGCTTAAACCTATAATGTCAAACAGAGCTGAATTTCTGTAACTGGCTATTGTGGAAATTCCCATTTTTGACATAATTTTTAAAATTCCCTTATTAAGAGCGCTGTGAACGTTAAATAAAGCGTCGTCTTTTTCAATATTCATATCTTTGCTTAAGTCGCATACCGTTTTGAATAAAAGGTAAGGATAAATAGCGCTTGCCCCATATGCAATCATTACCGCTGCGTCATGAGGGGTTGTGACTTCACAGGTTTGAGCGACTATGCTTGTTAAGTGTCTTACTTTATTATCCAGAAGTTTTTTGTGAAGTCTTCCTATAAGCATTGCCATAGGTATTGATTTGTGCTCTTTGTCTATTTTTTTATCGTCTAAAAATATAATTCTTACGCCTTTTTCTTTTACATCTTTGACAATTTCATCCGTTAATTTTTCTAAAGATTCTTTTAGATTGTTTTTATAGGCGGTTGAGTATGTTTTGTTTTTGTAGTCGGTTTCAAATCTAGGTGAATTTTCATCTCCGAAACTTTTTAAAACTTCAAGCTTGGTTTGTGTCAGAATAGGTGTTGTGGTTTTGATTCTTTTTGCATGTTCTGGTGCTTCGTCAAGGATATTATGGATTTCCCCAAATCCGGTGTTTAAGCTCATAACTATTTTTTCTCTTAAAGAGTCTATAGGAGGGTTTGTAACCTGAGCGAATTTTTGTCTGAAAAAATCATTAAAACTTCTGTAAGGATAATCGCTAAAACATGCTAAAGGAGTGTCGTCTCCCATGCTTCCGGTAGGCTCTTTCGCATCCGTTATCATAGGTTTTATTATTTCGTTTATTACTTCTTTTGTAATACCTGCGTATCGTTGTTTATGTATTAAATCTTCAATTTCTATTTTTTCATCTATTGCGTAAGGATTGTCTATATATTCCTGAAGATATATCATATTTTCATTTAACCATTTTGTATAAGGGTTGCTTGATTTTAAATAACTGTCTATATCTTTATTTTTTAGCACAACTCCGAATTTCGTATCGACTCCTATCATCTGACCGGACTGGAGTTTTCCTCTCTCAAGCACTTCATCTCCGTCTGCGATATCCAAAACCCCGTATTCGCTGGCTATTAAGATTTTTCCGTTTTTGGTAATAACATATTTTGCCGGTCTAAGTCCGTTTCTATCAAGAACTACGGCTATATATCTTCCATCACTGACGCTTACGGCCGCAGGTCCGTCCCATGCTTCGAATCTGGTTGAAAAATATTCGTAAAACGCTTTTAATTCGCTGTCAAGATAAGGCGCGTTTTGCCATGGCATAGGAATAAGCGCCCTTATAGCTTTAAAAAAGTCCATACCGTTCATAATTAAAAATTCTATCATCCTGTCAAGAGAGCTTGAATCGCTTTCGTCAAATCTTACTATAGGAAGAAGTCTTTTAAGCTCTTCTTGCGAAAATACAGGAGATTTTATAGATTCGCTTTTAATAAGCGAATTTATTCTGTTTGCCTGAATGGAGTTAATTTCTCCGTTATGTGCTATAAATCTAAACGGTTGGGCAAGTCTCCATTCAGGAAGCGTGTTTGTAGAAAATCTTTGATGAAACAGGGCAAAATAGACTTTAAAATCCGGGTCTTTTAAATCCGGATAAAACTCTTTTATATGATTAGGCATTAACAGCCCTTTATAGGCTATTTTTTTTGAACTGAAAGTTGGAATATAAAAATCTTTATCTTCAATTGCGTTTTCTATCTCTTTTCTGGTCAGATATAAAAGCTCTTCGAATCTTTTAGTGGCTATAATAGAATTTGGGACTATAAAAACATGATAAATCTTAGGAAGCGTTTTAAGTGCGAGTTCTCCTAACGCTTCAGTGTTTATAGGTACTTTTCTCCATAACATTACTTTTAAATCGTTTTTTTCACAAAATTCTTCCACTGTTTCTTTATGTTTTTCGTTTTTTAAAAAAATAACTCCAACGCCGAAAATATCAGGCAAATCAATACCTTGTTCGTTTGCCTTTTTTTTGAAAAATTCTTTTGGCATTGAAAATAAAAGTCCGCTCCCATCACCCGATTTTCCATCAGCCGCAATAGCCCCTCTGTGCATCATTCTCTCAAGAGCGGTTAGCGATTCATTAACCATTGAATGGGTAGCTCGTCCTTTAATGTCCGCAATTACACCAAATCCGCAGTTATCTTTAAATTCTAACATTTTTGACATATTCTTCCTTTAAGAGGTTATTAATCCGATTTTAATAATTTTCAAATTATAGCAAAAAAAACTTAATGTTAAATTCAGGGCTGTTTAATACTGAAAAAATGTAAATAACGAAAAAATAAAAATATGACAGCGTTGCGGATTTTAACGAAAATTTTGCGTTAAAAAAAGTGCGTTTACCCGTTAGCACTTTTTAGCAAAATTTGAGTGATGCGTAAGCAAAAAGGAGCTCGAAGCTGTCATATTTTTATCTTTGTAGTTTAGCATAAAACAACCCTAATGTTAAATTTCGATATAATTTCTTTTATGAGAGGATTTGTTTTAAATACGGTAAGAGTAAGGGATGAGGATTTAATAGTCAGGATATTGACGCCTCGGGAGGTTTTAACGCTGTATAGGTTTTATGGTGCTAGACATTCTTATATAAATGTTGGGTATCATATAGATTTTATTGTCGAAGAGAGTCCTAAAGCCACTATAAAAAGGCTTAGAAACGTTACTCAGTTACCGTTTGATTTTATGTTTGATTTACAAAAAATGCTGGATTTTAAGTCTTTTGTTATGTTGATGGCAAATCATTTAAGGGATGTAAGCCGTATTGACGGATTTTATTATGGATTATTAAAGGAAATAAGCGAAAAAATTGCAAAAAGAGAATCAAAAAGACTTCTTATAGAAAGTTACGTAAAGCTTTTGGAAAAAGAGGGAAGGCTTCATAAAGAGAACGTCTGTTTTTTATGTGAAGAGAAAATTAAAGATAAAATAGCCCTTGCAAGAGCGTTTTTGCCTTCTCATGAAAAATGTGTTATGAGCGAAGGGTTTGAAAAGGAGAAATTAAATCTGCTTTTTAACGAAAAAAAAACTCTTTTGTTTGATGATTTTGAAATAGAAAGACTGTGGAAGATTATAAATTTAGGGTTTTAAAAGGAGATGTATGAAAAAGGTGCTTATAGTAGGAGCCGGGATTATAGGAATGACGCTTGCTTATGAATGGATAAAAAGAAATCCTAATGATAAGATTGTAATAATAGATAAAGAACCTCACGAAGCCTTTCACGCAAGCGGTAAAAACAGCGGGGTTTTGCATGCGGGGTTTTATTATACTTCCGATTCTCTAAAAGCTAAACTGACGGCTGATGGCAATAGGCGTATGAAAGAATTTTGTTATAAAAACGGTATTTTCGTTAATGAAACAGGAAAGCTTGTAGTAGCGAAAAATGAAGATGAGGTTCAAACTCTTTTTGAACTTGAAAAACGAAGTAAAGCCAATAGTGCAGGGGCTTATATTATTACAGAAGATGATGCAAAAAAAATAGACCCTAACGCAAAAACATATAAATACGCCCTTTATTCTCCGAATACTGCGACGGTAAATCCAAGAGAAGTTTGCAAAGTATTAAAAGAAAACCTTGAAAATAAAGGTGTGGAGTTTATTTTTAATACTCCTTTTGAAAAATATAATAAGAGCTATGATTTTTTAATAAATGCCGCCGGGCTTTATGCGGATAAAATTGCCCATAAGTTTGGAGTGGGATTAAAATATACAATGCTTCCCTTTAAAGGGCTTTATAGAAAATATTTAGGTCCCGATAAGATAAAAACGCAAATTTACCCCGTGCCTAATATAAAAAATCCGTTTTTGGGAGTCCATTTTACTCTTATGGCCGATAGTAGCATAAAAATAGGGCCTACTGCTATTCCGGCTTTTTGGAGGGAAAATTATACGGGGTTTGAAAGATTTAATTTTTGGGAGTTTTTAGAGATTATTTCTCTTGAAGCTAAGTTATTCTTTACAAACGCTTTTGGATTTAGAGATTTGGCTTTTTATGAGATGAGATATTATATTCCAAAGAATCTTATAAACGAAGCTAAAAAACTTGTTCATAACTTAAGAGGAGATTTTAAACCTATGACTCCTGGAATAAGAGCTCAGCTTCTTGATACTCAGACGCTTGAACTGGTTATGGATTTTCTTGTAGAAAAAAAAGAAAACCAAATACATGTTCTTAACGCGGTGAGTCCGGCTTTTACGGCTAGTTTTGCGTTTGCAGAATATATTTTAAAGGATTTTGATGAAAACGGCGATTTTAGTAAAAAACAATGAGCTTGCCGGTTATCCGGCAGATTTATTAATTGAAAATAAAGTAATACCAAAACATAAAACAACTTTTACATTCATTTTTTCTTGGTACTGACTAAATACGCTCAACAAGAGTGCAAATTCTTTAGCACTTCGAAAAAGCTAAAAAGTGCAAACGCAAGCGCCCTTCGGGTTAAGTGCACTTTTTTAACGCTTTTTCTCCGTTAAAATTTGCAATTGTTTCACTTTATTTAGTCAGTATCCTTTTCCCTCAAAATAAATGTTTTATTTATTTTGAGGATTGGTATAAATCTGTAAATTTATGCTTAA